>NZ_JAHHPQ010000745.1:0-36150 GCF_024606245.1 Endozoicomonas sp. SESOKO2 | reverse complement strand
CAGGAATTTTTATCCTCAATTTATTGCAACCGCAGTAGGACAGCCTTAAGTCCGAAAGGCTGCTAGTCCTCAACGAAAGTCTTATTATCAATCGCAGCCAGCCAAGCTCTTGCTCTTTCCCCATCCACTTTGGCATTCAGGCGATCGGCCAGTGCCAGTGATTCCAGAGCCTCCGCTCTGGCTTTGCCCCAATTTTTCTTACGATGATGAATTTTTGCCAGCATGAAGTGATAAAGCATCCGTGAGCGTGCACCCTCAATAAGGGGTTCTATGGATCTAATAACGGTCAGAGCTCTGTCGCAGTTGCCATCAAGGTAATCAATTCTTGCCAACCTCAAGCCAGAGCGAACTATTTCGTAAGGATCATTCAGGTAGTGATAGAGGGCATGAGATTTTACCAATGCTACTCTGGCACGATCCAGATCAGGCTCACCCACATCACTATGGGCTGCCCCCAGGTTATAAAGTGTCTTAGCCTCAAGATACGGGTCAACCGGTCGTCGTTTCTGTAACACTTCCATGCCTTTTTCAGCGTAGTCAATCGCCTCCTTGTGACCCTGAGCCCTGGCTACCCCAGACAACAGAGACAGACTGGAAACATAGCCATCCCAATCCTCATGCTCGCGGGCATAGTTGCTGACCTCCTCGGCCAGCTTGCGACAATGGTCATAATCGCCCCGATAGAAATACATGGAAGATACACCTATGGCAATTTGAACCCTGTCCTGACAACGAGACTGTGCAGCCGCCTCCTGCATCCCTTGGGTACCCAATTGGATATAGGTCTGCCAGCAGCCTTCCTGCTTCATTTTGGGGCCATTCTGCAAGAGCCAGTCAACCAACTGTTCTGACTTGCTCTCAGGCGGCTGTAATTGTTGACAAATGGCAGGCTCTTCATCAGAGACCTGTTCCCCGCTGACCGCTTCATGGAAAAAGAGAATAGCGCACAAAAGCACGAAGCATTTTGAGTTATATTTGGGAAAATAAGATTTTGAAACAGCCAGGAACAACGGCTTTGGCATAAATTCAGGCTCCATCTCATTCCAACCAGGAGTATTGATAACTATTCGATAACGATCAGCCGACCCGGAGAACCCTATCAATTAACCCTTAATAAAATAGCCGACAGAAAATGGAGTCTGGTATAGGATAATCATACTGCACTGGATGAGGCTTCATTCTGTCAACGACCAAAAGTCCGAAACGCGGTCCTCACCGGCCATTACGCAAAAGCCCGGATGACCGCTCGACAGAATTCAATCGTTACAATAACCAAAACAATGGAACCAGAACTATGAACCAGGCCTACAACCAACTGGTAGAACGTTTCAACAAGCTTTACCGTTTTCAACATCTTTCCGCTATTGCCAGCTGGGATCAGTCCGCCATAATGCCTTCCGGGGGCAACCAGGCTCGCTCTGAAGCGCTGGCAGAACTTTCTGGCCTGATGCACGAGCTGCTGACTGAAGAACAGGTAGGCCATTGGCTTCAGGAAGCCCGGGAAAAAGCTGACGACACGGTAACACAAAGTTCTATCCGGGAAATGGAACGAAGCTGGAGAAAAGCCTCTGTTATGCCAGCAAAACTGGTCAAAGCTCAGTCTCTGGCCAGTTCGAAGTGTGAGCACGCTTGGCGAACCCAGCGGCCGAAAAATGACTGGAAAGGCTTCTCCGAAAACCTGAAAGAAGTGGTCAAACTAGCCCGTGAAGAGGCCAGTATTCGCTCCGCCGCATCCGGCGCCAGAGGCTACGACGCCCTGCTGGAGCTTTATGAACCCGGTATGACTTCCAAAGAGCTGGATGTTCTTTTTGGTCACCTCAAGAGCTGGCTGCCAGAAACCTTGCAAACCGTTGTCGAACAGCAAAAGAATGATTCTCTGATAGCCAGTCAGGGCCACTACCCTGCCGAGAACCAGAAAGCCCTCGGGTTGGATGTTATGAAACTGCTGGGGTTTGACTTCAATCATGGCCGACTGGACGTCAGTGTCCACCCATTCTGTGGTGGGGTTCCGGAAGATGTTCGCCTCACTACCCGATATAACGAACAAGACTTCGTTGAATCCCTGATGGGAACGATCCACGAAACAGGTCACGCCCGCTATAACCAGAATCTTCCGGCAGATCTGAGGTCGCTGCCACTTGGCTCCTACCGCTCAATGGGGGTCCATGAAGGCCAAAGTCTGTTTTTTGAAATGCAGCTGGGTCGCAGCCCGGAGTTCCTGAAGCTCATCAGACCTCTGATCGTGAAACACCTGTCAGAAGGTCAGGAGGATGAGCGTTTCAGCCAGATTAACCTTGAGAAGATCTACAACCGGGTAAAGCCCGGTTTTATCCGCGTAGACGCCGATGAAATCAGTTATCCCATGCATGTCATCCTGCGTTATGAAATCGAGAAGGCACTGATCGAGGGAGAACTGCTGGTGGATGACCTGCCCCAGATCTGGGATGAGAAAATGCAGGCTTACCTGGGCCTTGCCACCGGCGAAAATCACAGCACCGGCTGTATGCAAGACATTCACTGGCCAATGGGCGCTTTTGGCTACTTCCCAAGCTATACTTTGGGTGCCATGTACGCAGCACAGCAGTTTGCCACTGTTAAGCGACAATTGCCCGATGTAGAGAGCCGCATCGCTACCGGCGATTTGGAGCCGGTATTTAACTGGCTGACAGAAAACATCTGGCAGCAAGGCTGCAAGCTGGAAACTCACGAACTATACACTCAGGCCACCGGCGAACCGCTGAATGCAGATCACTTCAAGCAGCACATTCTGAGTCGTTACCTGAAGACTTGATGACTCGCTCCCCTTAAGCTCCTGAACCCACTCACTCCGAGGTCGGGTTCAGGTTTACTGAACAACCATCCCGTATTGGCTATCGAATTTTAGAAACTCATACGACACACAGCAGGAGTTGGTGTGCACTGTTTAGCATTGTACTATCTGCCTTAACGGCCAGCATACGCTACAAAAACCATCAGCTTAGTTGGTGAAGTGTTATCAAAAAAATTCAAAAGGCTATTGATACCAGATGGTGGTGGATGTCAATTATAATGTCGATGGGCCATGATAAATGGATAAAGATTTGATTTTCCCATTTTTATCAAGTTTAAAAACATCTACATATGGCCTGTTAGTGCCATCAATATTTAGAGTTAAATATAATACACAGTCAGCCAAAAGCTGTTGATTAACAACATCATACTTCACACCATTATCTTCATGACAAAATAAGTATTTAGCTGTAATTTTTCCATATTTGGGTGAATACACCAAGTCATCTTGATCACTGAATAATGGCAATATGCCATTGCATTCGTTACCATTCTTAAGGCTTTCTACGTATGTCTTTGTAACTATTGTGCAATAGTCAGAATAGGCAGCGTTAGAGGTAAATGCGATTATTGATATAAAAAATAAGCATGCGACATTACTCATCATGTTTAGCCTCACATATCTGGCATTAGGATTTTAGTACATGGTCGACTATTTAATTTGCACGACAACATCAAGGCCAGCCCATTTGTCCTGGCACCCTGTGCATAACGCCCTGCTGCTTCAGCTGCGATACACTCAAGGCCGTTTAGAAAGCATTCTAGTATAATGATGGCAACTTTCTCACTAAGCTAGCCAGGGTGGGTCGACATAGTATTCGCCCCTGGCCCTCCATGGCTCGCAACGATGGTGACAGTCGATTTTTGCAAGCAGAGCTCAAATCTTGAACCTTGAACATATTCAAAAGGAGCAAGAATCAAGTATGCAATCCGCCGAAATACAGAACATTAGCCGCTACATAGTGACAGCTGCCTCACTGGTGATCATTCTTGCCGGTATTCGTCTGGGCAGTGAAATACTCTCTCTCCTGCTGTTTTCCTACTTCCTGGCGATTCTTCTCAACCCAGCCATTAACGCCTTGAGCCGACTGCATATTCCCAGGGTGCTGGGCATTCTGTTAGTAGTCTCGGTGCTAATCATCACTATGATGATGATTGTGGCTTCCATTGGCAGTGCCTTACAGGACTTTGCCAAGGCGCTGCCAGGGTATAAGCAGCAAACGATCGATATGATTCATCAGATCAGTGACAAACTGGCGCAACGCAACATTAATCTGGATCTGAAATCCATCGCTGAACCATTGGATACCTCATCCATCTTTAGCTTTTTAACGTCCATGCTGACCCATATGGGCAGTGCCACCAGTTATGTTTTCCTGATCTTTCTGACGGTTATATTCATGCTGGCCGAGGCACCGCTACTGAGAAATAAACTGATCCGTTCCATGTCTGATCCGGACCAGCAGCTGAAAGATCTCGAAAGATTTGTTGCCTCGGTCAATCGTTATGTTGCCCTGAAAACGGCCATCAGTGTGCTCACAGGATTACTGGTCGCTCTATTGCTAGGATTGCGAGGGGTTAACTTTTACCTTTTGGGCGGCATTCTGGCTTTTGCCCTGAACTTTATTCCAAACATTGGTTCCATACTGGCGGCCATTCCCGGCATCCTGATCACTTTGCTGCAACTGGGTTTTTCTGAAGCACTATTTGTTTCAGCTGGCTATTTCCTGATCAACATGCTGATTGGTAACATGCTTGAGCCAAGAGTATTAGGTAAGGGACTCGGTCTTTCGTCCATGGTCGTTTTTTTATCGTTGCTGATCTGGGGCTGGTTATTGGGCCCGATTGGCATGCTGCTCTCAGTCCCTCTGACCATCAGCATAAAAGTACTATTGGAATCCTCGCCCGGTAGCCGAAGATTTGCTGCGCTCTTGGGGTCTGGAAGGCCAAAAGAGGAGGTGGACGCTGAACAGTCAAAATAATACTTAGCATCAGCCGACTGTACTAAAGTGAACAGATTCATCAATGGACAGGCAAATACTATGCAGAAAAATCCATGGACAAACTGGGTTGAAAAGATTCGCGCCATTGCTCAGAACGGAATAACCTATACCGACGGCGGCTTTGATCTGGAGCGCTACCAGCAGCTTCAGGACATTGCCCACGAAATGACAGCACTTCTTGCAGGCGCTCCCATTGAAAAAGTCGATCACTATTTTCTTCCTGAAACAGGCTATACCACACCCAAGCTCGATATCCGGGCTGGAGTGTTTCAGGAAGGTCGTATCCTGCTGGTAAGAGAACGCTCTGATGGTTGCTGGGCTCTGCCCGGCGGCTGGGCCGACGTCTGCGAGTCCCCGGCTCTGGGAGCAGAACGGGAAACTCTGGAAGAGTCAGGGTATATTGTCAAAGCCCGGAAGCTGGTGGCTGTGCGTGATGTTCATAAACACCCCTACTCTCCCAGAAACCCTCACCACCTGATCAAAATGCTGTTTTTGTGTGAACTCAAGGGTGGCAGCCCAACTGCCAACATCGAAATATCAGAGGTCGGTTTTTTCGAGCCGGATCAACTGCCACATCTCTCACAGGGGAGAACCATTGCTTCCGACATTGCTTTGATGAAGCAACATCATGAAAACAATGGTTTGCCAACAGAGTTCGATAAATAGGCAGGTTTACCTGCCATTTTCCTGACGAATCAGGCTGTTCCGCCTACCGTGATTTCATCGATTTTGAGCGTGGGCTGGCCAACACCAACAGGCACAGACTGACCGTCTTTACCGCAAACACCAACGCCCGGATCCAGCTCCAGATCATTGCCGACCATAGAGACCTGATTCATAACATCCGGTCCGTTGCCGATCAGCGTAGCGCCTTTAACCGGAGTGGTTACCTTGCCATTCTCAATCAGGTAAGCCTCACTGGTGGAAAATACAAATTTGCCAGAAGTAATATCGACCTGACCACCGCCCATATTGGCGACGTAGATTCCTTTATCAACACTGGCAACAATCTCACCCGGATCGCTTTTGCCAGCCAACATGTAGGTGTTGGTCATTCGTGGCATGGGCAGATGAGAATAAGACTCTCGACGTCCATTACCCGTAGAAGCAACGCCCATCAGACGGGCATTCAGCTTATCCTGCATGTAGCCTTTCAGGATACCGTTCTCAACCAGAACCGTTGATTCGGTGGGTACACCTTCGTCGTCCAGATTCAGGGAGCCTCTGCGGCCTGTCAGCGTGCCGTCATCAACAATGGTGCATAGCGGCGAAGCAACCCTCTCACCGACACGACCTGCGTAGGCAGAACTGCCTTTACGGTTAAAGTCGCCTTCCAGACCGTGTCCTACGGCTTCATGCAGCAGAACACCCGACCAACCCGGAGCCAATACGACCGGCATGGTCCCAGCCGGAGCAGCAACAGCTTCATGATTCACAAGAGCCTGTCGCACCGCTTCACGGGCATAGCTCAAGCCTTTATCATTTTGGATAAACTGCAGATAGTCACCACGACCACCTCCACCGGCAGAACCTCGCTCAATACGGCCATCTTTCTCGGCAATAACACTGACGCTCATACGTACCAACGGCCGTATATCCGCAGCCAGAGTACCATCAGAAGCAGCCACCAGAACCACTTCGTGGACACCCGCCAGACTGACGTTAACCTGCTTAACCGCTGGATCCGCTTTTCTGGCTTCCTGGTCAACAGCCTTGAGCAGAGACACTTTATCTTCACGACTCATGGAGTCCAGAGGATTATCCGTGCCGTAAAGAGCCAGTGGCTGACTTCGGTTCCAGGCCTGAATCTGATGCTCCTGACCCAGACGAGCAATACTCCGGGCCGCGCCCGCAGCCTGCTCCAGGGCCGGTAAAATGATTTCGTTGGAATAGGCAAAGCCGGTTTTCTCGCCACTGATAGCACGTACACCTACACCCCGGTCTACATTGAAGCTGCCTTCTTTGATGATACTGTCTTCCAGCGCCCAGACTTCATGACGTGTTGACTGAAAGTAGAGATCCGCTGCGTCAACCGAATGCCCCAGAATACTGTCAAGCACTCTGCCCAGCTCGTTGTCACCGATATTTGCCGGCGCCAGCAAATGATTTCGCGCCTGTGTAAGAATGTCGGTCATAGTTTATTCAGGCCCTAGCTATTATCCATTGCCTGCTTGATTATTCGGAGCAGGCCTACATCGTTATAAAGAGATTGTCACACCTATGGACAAAAAAAGCATTCCCATTTTGCTTAAGGCTGTTTCTGACTCAGGGTTTTTTCCGCTTGGGAATCTCTGTCTGACCTGGTTTTCGGGCTTTGCTGGAGAATAATTGATCCAGAGTCACCTCAGGGTTGTCAAAAGAGCCTCTGATTCGGTAGCGAATACTGGCCAGCTGATCCACCTGTTTACCCACCAGCATATCCGCCAGATAAATCAGACCGGCCACCTGAGGTGCAGATCCAAGCAAGACACTGAGTATCGGCAGATTAGACGATAATGGAAGTGTAACAACCAGACTCATGTCCATACTTTCAGTGACACTGTCTACACGGCCATCCAGCTTGAAGTTCGACGAAGGACCATCAATTTCAAGAGGCTTATCAAAAGTGATAATTCCTTCGTCGAACCGCACGACCCCATCCAGACGGTCAAAACTGATGCCTTTCTTGTAGAGGTCAGAAAAATCGAGACGCAGACGCCGGGTCAGAGCCTCCATATTCAGGATGCCGAACATTTTCAAGGCGCCGGCTCCCCCTTCTACCTTCTGCAGGGTACCATTTTCCAGCTTTAGTCGAACGGCACCTGTCAGTGACACTATATTGATACCCATCGGAGGTCCATCCCAAGCCAGCTTCCCCTGAATGGTCGTTTTCTTAGCTGAAACAAAAGGTGAGATACCCAAAGCTTCCTGCAGAGCCTGAATGCCAGACCCTGTCAGGCGCTCATTAAAAGAAGTCCTGTGCTGACCATTGATGTAGGTCCAGTCCAAATCTCCGAATAACGCCATCTTCTGCAAATTGATTTTCAGATTCTCAATCCGCTTCCCATCAGGAAAAGGTCTCAAACCAAAAGAAACTGAACCCAAAGTCCTGTCGCCCAGCTTAAAAGAGTCTATGGAAATATCAGCATTGGGCAGTTCTGAAGGCCTGAGATCACCCAATAGACCTCTGTGTTCTACGGTAGATTCATTCTTTGCCGAACCCTGGGAAACATACAGTTTTTTCAGATTCAACTGGTATGGCTGCTTCTGATCCTCTGGTATCATCAAGCTGCCATCTATCTTGTCACTGCTTAAAACAAGACGTGTGCCACCGGTCTCATGAGACAGGTTAAACACCAGGTTATTCAGAGTCTCTTGACTGAAGAGCAGCTGATCAATCTTCAATTGCCTGACTTCAATCTGACTCACCAGGGTCTTTTCAGTTTTGTCACCCGGCTGCCCTTCGAACTGCTGTTTCCAAGGCATCAGATCGAGTTTGGATAGTTGCCCAGACAGTACAATTTTATCAGGTTTCATGGCCGGCAGTTGACCTTTACCACCAACAAGAACGACAGCAGACTGATACTTAAAGCCGTCACCAAACTGAATTCTGGCTTGTCCCGTCTTACCAAGAACGATATCCAGTTCATCTCGATGAGCGAATTGATTAAGGCGCAATTCAAAGGGCACTGTCTGATCAGCCGCTACTTTTAAGGGGGCTGGAAGCTCGACTTCCATTCCTTTCAGGTCACTGGTGACTTTCAACTGAATGTCAGCAGGCTTGCCACCCAGTACCAAGTGGCCCTTGTAACGACTGGCACCTTCCAGAAAACTGAGGGCATCCAGCTGAAGCCATTGCTGAAGTCCTTCAGCAGAAACAGAACCGTGCCAGTTAAAATGGACCTCAGGCTCAGCTTTATTCGTCATATCGGTGTCAATACTGGCCTCGACAGAATCACCCAGAAAAAGGCCTTGCACTTTTTTAGCGGACAATCCGGTTTCGGTACTGAAATTCAAGGCCCCCTGAATGTCGTCAATCTGAACATCAGCCGTATCTATACCAAAATAAGCTCCCGATGTTTTCACACTGACGTCAACTGACGTATCCATGGCATGCTCCAGTGGAATCATCAACTGGACGCTGCCATCCAGGTCTCCGCGAATCGTCCAGTTCTTTGCTTCTCCCTTCAGCCGCTTATTAATTGGGGTTTCAGTCAAGAGCTTTTCCAGATCCTGACCAAGAGCGGCCACCTGACCGGAGATGTTCAAATCCAGATTTTTATCCAGTGCCAGATCAGCCTGGACATTGCTGAGTTTTGCATCCAGTAACTTTGCCGACACAATATCAATCTTTATATTGTCGTTATCCACCCAGATCTGCCCCCGGGCGTCATAGACTTCAGGCCAGTCAGGGTGATAATCCAGGCGCGCTTTATTGACATCGAAATAGAGTCCCCACTTCACATCATCAGGGTCGTCAGTGTCCTCCAGCGGGCCATCATAGGTGAAACGTCCTTCATAGACTTCTGCCCCTTTGATACTGGTATCAAGCCACGTGACCAGCTCTTTTGAAAGCGCAGACAGCTGGCTGGGAAGGTATTTCGGAGCATAGCTGGCATCACCATTTTTCATGCCCACATTCAGGTCCATGACAATGGGCTCCTTCCCATCCAGAGGAATATCCAGTCTCAGCTGACCACTAAGATCACCCTCGGGGGCTTTTAAGGTGATATCGTCGCTACTCAGCTGAAAGAAATCCTCCTTATCCAGAACGTCCCAGCTAAGCTTTGCTTTGGCACTATCATAGTGCCAGACCTTACGAAAGACTTCGGTCAGCCCCAGAGTGAAATTTTCTGTTTCCAGGTCGAAGTAACCGCTGATCGTGCCCATTTTTAGATATCCATTGACGTTTGATGCAGACGGTGCTCCTTTCCAGGCATCTACTGAAACGTTGTTCAGATTCGCAGAAAGATCCAGCCGCTCTCGCAGCGGCTTATCGGGAAAATATTGGGCAGAAATGTTATCCAGCTCACCAGCCGGGTTAAGAATAGTGAAGAGTTCATCAGCCAGCTCTGGCATTAACTGGGTACTGACCAGAAAAGATTTAAGGGCTGCCAGATCAACAGAGCTTACCGAAGTCGTGTAAATCGACTCTCTACCCCTTTTGCCATGAATCTTGATGTTAAGACCAAACGCATGATCGCCGGATGTCAGGCTCAGATTTTTCAACCCAAGCTTCCAATCTGTACTCCCAACCAGATAATCGCTGCTCAGTGAGAGTTCAGTGGATAGAGAAACATCCGGTAGCACTTGCTGACCTTTATGGTAGACAATGGCTGGCAGATTCAGATCTCCCTGCAACTGCCATTGACCATCAAGATATTCCCAGTCGGCCTCCAGATTCAACTGAGCGGTTTGCAAATAGGCGTTTTTTAACTCAGCGCTTTTTAACTGAAGAGCACCTTGTGAAATGAGCGCAGTCCAGGGAGCCAGATCCAGTGCATCAGTCTTGATCAGCCCGGACCAGGCCATGTCCTTTCTTTGAATCCCCTTGCCGAGCGCTTTGAATTCCAGAGCCCCTTGTTGAGTCACAATCCGGGTCTGAAGATGCCTCAGCTCTGACTCTTCCTTAACCATGAAAAAGTAGCGGGTATCGAGAATTAACGGCTCGCTGCCAAAAGGCTGCATGGTGAGGGAAAAGTTGGTGACATCAATGTGCTCTTGAAGCTGCAAAAACTCCAGAGTTTTGTGCAGGTTAAGGCCCTTGCCATCATCGCGGATGTATTGAACTCCCCTGAGCGACCACACGCCATCACTGTCACTCTGTATGGCCAGGGTAACACCCTCTGCTTCCAGATAGGTAAAGACCGGAGCCCGGTTCATCAGACTGGCTTTCAAATCCAACTCAAGATCAAGGCGCTCAATAGCAAAGCCGGGGGCTTCAGAAGTATTCCCCTGAAGCGACAAGCCTTTGATGCTGACAGTAGGACTGCCGCCAGCCCAGTTGGTCTCCAGCTGATCGATAGCGAATGAGGTATCGAGTGTGTCGTTAAGATATTCAACAAGATGGTCTTGAAAAAAAGGCAGGCATCCGATAAAGATTCGGGCCCCTGCAACCAGCAATACCATAAACAGAAGGGCCGCCATGACCAGGCGGAAACTCCATATAGCGGTAGACTTGAGGTAAGTTACCAGCCTTGAATCTGACCTCATGAAATACCAGGCCATCTGTTTTTCATTGACGCGTTCCTATTCCCGTTTATACCAGCACCACATCAAACTGTTCCTGGCTGTATATGGGTTCAACCTGGAAACGAATCGGTTTTTGAATAAACTCTTCGAGATCTGCTACGTTACTGGATTCTTCATCCAGCAGGCGGTCGACTACATGCTCAGACGCCAGAACCGTGTAACTCTGGCTGTCGTATGCACGAACGGCTCGAAGAATTTCTCTGAAAATTTCATAGCACACCGTCTCAGCTGTTTTCAGTGTGCCACGACCATCGCATGTTGGACAGGGTTCACACAGTACATTTTCCAGTGACTCCCGTGTTCTCTTACGGGTCATTTCCACTAGCCCCAGCTCACTGACTCCGGTGATATTGGTTTTGGCGTGATCTTTCTCCAGAGACCTTTCGTAAGTTCTCAGAACCTGTCTCTGATGCTCAGGGTCTTCCATATCGATAAAATCGATAATAATAATGCCTCCCAGATTGCGTAATCGTAACTGCCGGGCAATGGCTACAGAAGCTTCCAGATTGGTCTTAAGGATAGTTTCCTCGAGGTTACGATGACCCACGAAAGCCCCCGTGTTTACATCAATCGTGGTCATAGCCTCAGTCTGATCGATAATCAGGTAACCGCCTGATTTCAATTGCACCTTGCGACTGAGCGCCTTGTTAATTTCGTCTTCGACCCCAAACAGGTCAAAAATAGGACGCTCTCCCGGGTAATATTCAACCCTGCCATCCACCAGAGGCACCAGTTTTTTGACAAACTTGGATACCTTATTGAAAGTCTCCCTGGAATCAATTCGGATTTTCTCAATATCCGGCTCCACCAAGTCACGCATCGTTCTCAGGTGCAGCGGCAAATCTTCATAAATCGTGGCCGGTGCAGTATTTTCCCTGACCGTTTCTTCAATGGTCTGCCATAGCCGTCTCAGGAAAAGAATATCAGCCTTCACTTCTGCCTCGGTGATACCTTCAGCTGCTGTCCTGAGAATAAAGCCGCCTTTCTCATCTTCTCCGTCGCACTTCATGCCCTCTTCAACCAGCTTTCTGAGACGCTCGCGTTCTTCTGCATCATCAATACGCAGAGAAATACCCACATGATTATTATGGGGCATGAGCACCAGATAACGGGCCGGGATAGAGATGTGTGTAGTCAGGCGGGCACCTTTGGTCCCCAGAGGATCTTTGGTGACCTGAACAACCAGCGACTGACCTTCATGAACGAGTTCAACAATCGGGCGCTCCGACTGATCATCATTGTCTCTCTCGTTGCGGGGGGCAATTTCACTGGCATGAATAAAAGCAGCCCTTTCAAGACCGATATCCACAAAAGCGGCCTGCATTCCCGGAAGGACCCGGACAACTTTACCTTTGTAGATATTACCGACAATGCCTCGACTGCAGGCTCTTTCAATATAGACTTCCTGAAGTACCCCATTTTCAACCAGCGCCACTCGCGATTCCATTGGCGTGATATTCATCAGAATCTCTTCACTCATTCCCTTCCCCTTAAACTGGTCAGTCGATCAGGAAACTGTATTACGGAAGCCTGTATGACTTAAAGCCATCTTGGCCTTAAATCCGAAGGGCTGCCGATTCTTAAATAACAATCCCGTCCTGCCAGAAAAACCAAATAAACGAAATAAATACCTGAAAACGTTTTACCAGACCCGGAGGAACACTGCCTGGCAGGAAAGCTGCTGTTAAACAGTCTCCCGAGATTCTTTCTAATCAGTTTTTTACTAACTGAGGGTGCCATGGGCTAATGCCCAGATTCTGAAGTAGGGCTACGGTTTCCTTCACGGGCAAACCCACCACACCGGTGTAGCTTCCTGAAATGCTTTCTACCAGAACGGCTCCTTTTCCCTGAATACCGTACGCACCGGCTTTATCCATAGGCTCACCGGTGGCCACGTAGGCTTCAGCCACTTTCCGGTCAAAAGCAGTCATTCTGACCACTGTTCTGGACAGTTTCACGGATAGACTATTACCATCAGTGACCGCAACTGCTGTGAATACCTCATGGCTATTCCCACTCAATGACAACAGCATATCACAGGCTTGTGACTCATTTTCGGGTTTACCGAGTATTTTCACTCCCAGAATCACTGCAGTATCCGCTGCCAGCACGGGCCTGAGTGGCAATTGATCCAATGTAAGCCGGCGCCAGCCGGCCAGCGCTTTTTCTTCTGCCATTCGGGTAACATAGGCTTCTGGAGCTTCACTCGAGAACGGGGTCTCATCAACCCCGGAATGAATCTGATGAAAGGCAATACCGATCTGTCGGAGAAGTTCCTTCCTGCGCGGTGACTGGGAAGCGAGATAGATCATGATAATCAGGTAACTCTGAAGTTTCTCCTCAGTGCCCCTAAAACAGCAGACACCCAGGGCCAAAATGCGGCGCTGGTCAGTGCCGGTGCCAGATACCAGAGTGTCGGCGGCGTTCTCCCCAGGGCACTGCGAATCCACAAATTCAGCAGTTGATAAAAACCGACGATCACAAACACCATAAAGGCCTGCTGCCACCAGGGGAACATTCTCAAACGACGATGCAGACTCAGTACGATAACGGCCACCAACAACAACCCCATTGAACTCTGACCAAAGGTTGTTCCTACCACAACATCCATCAACAAGCCGGTCAAGAAGGCAAAAAACAACCCAAAACGCTCCGGCAGTGCCAAAACCCAATAAAGAACCACCATAACTACCCAGGATGGCCTGGCAATGGAGATCCATGCTGGCAGAGGTAAAACACTCAGCAGGAAAGCAACCAGCAGGGTAAACCAGACAATCCAATGAGCATTGGCTTTTTGAATACTCATAGACCCTCCTTTTTGTTCGCCTCTGGTGCCAATTCCGATGCTACTTCTTCATTGGAACGGAAGACCAGCAGAACGAACCGGGTTCTGTTGACTTCGGCCATCAGCTGAACCTCAATCTTGGCGAACGCCTCTCCCGGTGTACGCACTATTTTCCTGACTTTTCCCAGAGGGTAGCCCACCGGATAAATCTGTCCCAGACCCGAACTGGTCAAAAGGTCTCCCTCTTTAATATCCACTGTATCGGATATGTGAACCAGCTCCACAGAATCCTTACTGCCCGTGCCAACGGCAATGGCACGATAGCCACTGCGATTGACCTGGACAGGAACCCTGCTGGCGGTATCTGTGACCAGCATTACGCGGCTACTGACCAGACTAACGTCAATTACCTGCCCCATAACCCCATGAGCATCAACAATGGCCTGACCTTTAAATACTCCATCGGTAGACCCTTTATTGATTGTCACGATATGTTCATAGGGGTCTGGATCAACACCAATGATTTCTGCCACCAGAACCTGCTCATCCACGAGCTCGGATGAATTCAGCAATTCCTTCAGGCGAAGGTTCTGAGCAGTCAGTGATGCCAGCTTCTGAACTTTTTGTTCAAGAATCAGGTTACGGGCTTTCAGCCGGGTATTTTCTTCAAGCAGCTCACTTCGGGAAGTTACCAATTCATCGGCCGTGCTAAAAGCTCTGGAGGGCAAATCGGAGATCCACTGCAGAGGGGTAACCGCCATTGTTAGCCAGGAGCGAACAGCAGAGAGATAATGAGAACGGTGGTCAACAAACAGCAACGCGATGGAAATAATCAGCAAAAAAACAAAGCGCGTCGCCAAAGACTGTTGCTGGCTAAATATAGGTTTAATGGCTGGCTCCTGTGATATGCAAGGAGAACTCAATCTATTAATGTTACAAAAATACAGGCTTCACACATAACAACAGGCCAGACGATAACCGTTTGGCCTGTTGTTTGGCTGGAACAACGCCCCACTCATGATCAGTCTGTAGACAGTAAATCCATGCAATGCTTGTCCATCATTTCCAGAGCTCGACCACCACCTCGGGCAACACAGGTCAGTGGGTCTTCAGCCACCAGAACTGGCAAACCGGTCTCTTCACTGATCAGTTTGTCCAGGTCACGCAACAGGGCACCACCACCAGTCAGCACCAGACCTCGCTCGGCAATGTCGGAAGCCAGTTCCGGTGGAGACTGTTCCAACGCACTTTTAACCGCTTGAACAATCGCACTCAGGGATTCCTGCAGGGCATCCAGAATCTCATTGCTGTTCAGGGTAAAGCTACGCGGAATACCTTCAGCAAGATTACGACCACGGACGTCAATTTCCATCAGCTCATCGCTGGGGTAGGCAATCGCAATCTCCTGTTTGATGCGCTCAGCGGTTGAGTCACCAATAAGGCTACCATAGTTTCGGCGAACGTAGGTTACGATCGCATCATCAAAACGGTCTCCGCCCACTCTCACAGATTCGGAATAGACAACACCGCTCAGAGAGATAATGGCGATCTCGGTGGTACCACCGCCAATATCGACCACCATGGAACCACTAGCCTCCTCTACTGGCAAACCGGCTCCAATAGCCGCTGCCATAGGCTCTTCAATCAGATAAACTTCGCGGGCACCAGCGCCCAGAACGGACTCACGAATGGCTCTGCGTTCCACTTTGGTGGACTTGCAGGGAACACAGACCAGCACTCGAGGACTGGGCTGAATAAAACTGTTCTCATGCACTTTATTAATAAAATGCTGAAGCATACGCTCGCAGACATCAAAGTCTGCAATCACACCATCTTTCATGGGCCGGATAGCGGTGATATTGCCCGGAGTTCTTCCCAACATGCGCTTGGCGTCAGCACCAACTGCTACTACGCTCTTCTGTGTTCCCCAGTTTCGAATGGCCACAACCGATGGCTCATTCAGGACTATTCCCTTTTCGCGGACATAGACCAATGTGTTAGCCGTTCCCAAGTCGATCGATAAATCGCTGGAGAACAGACCCCGTAACCTTTTCAGCATTTTCTGTATTACCTTGATTCAAGGCTTTCTTTAAATGCCGCAAACTCTATCAATGCACAGTACTCAGAGCAAGCGACAATTCCACAATCTCTATGGTCCAACACGAGCTATTCAGGGCCAAAATGGAGGATTGCCACATGGCCATTCACCACAGACCATAGGATAACCTAATGCAGTTAGCTTGCGTTCTCAATGGCCGCCATTCATAATTTTGAAATATTATGAAAAATCTTAAGCTTCCGTTTCACTTTTTTTGAACGATCTTAGCTAATCTGGTGTCTCGTTGAAAAATGAGACACTATTCGCATCTCTCATATAAAGCCCGAAACTTAACGCCCTCTTATTGGGTTATTTTGAGAATTTTAATAATCCTTACCCGATACTAACAAACCTTTACTCTGCCTATTCATGCAAACCAGATGAACGGGCGTAAAGTACCCCTCGTTATGAACAGAATCTAAACGGGAGGCCGTTATGGATTTTAAAGGTTTATTTAATCAAGTTCTCAGCTCAGGTTCTTCCCTGATCAGTGAAGGTAAAAGCAAACTGGGGGAAGGACTGAGCACCTCTTCATCAGACAGCGATGGCAGCTCCATATTTTCTGGTCTGGGAAAAGGCGCTTTGACTGGCGGTGCGTTGTCTTTATTCCTTGACTCCAAAAAAGGCAGCACCATGGCAGGCAGAGCAGCCGAAGCGGGTGGTGTGGCAGCTCTGGGAGCATTAGCTCTGAAAACCTACAAGGGCTGGGCCAATCAGTCTGAAGGTGACCAACAAGACTCCAGCGATATGGAACTGATGCCGGAAAATGAGGAGAGACAAAGTCAAGTGATTCTCAAGGCCATGATTGCGGCTGCCAAAGCCGATGGCCACGTGGATGACGCCGAAAGGGAAAGAATTCATAAAGCCTTCGAGTCAATGGGAACCACTTCAGAACTGAATCAATTTGTGCAACAGGAACTGGAAAAACCTCTTGATCCGGTAGAAGTTGCCAATGAAGTGTTCAGCCCTGAAGAAGCCTCTGAGGTCTACCTTGCCTCTCTTCTCGTAGTAGATGAACAAAACACCATGGAAAAAACCTACCTTGAAGAGTTGGGGAGACAGCTGAAACTGGAACCTGGATTAGTTGAGAAACTCGAAGCCCAAGCCCATGTGCAAGCAGCTTGACTCCCTTGAGGAACCACAAAGCGTTGTTATCTTTGTGGTTCCGACCCAAACCTGCTCTTGAAACCCTATCTACAAGAATTAATCTTGACTACACCTTGAGATTCCCCTTCATACCCCATACATTTAGCCTTTATTTCTCACGTCCAGCGCTCTGCTTGCCTCACAAAAGCAGGGAAAGCTGGTTATGACCGCTTCTAAAGCCCGAATTCGGAGATAACCATGGCCGTTGATGCCTCTGAAATTCAGAAGGTTGCCAATTTGGCACGATTATCCATAGATGAAAGCCAGTTAGAGACGACTGCCGATACCATCAATCGCATTCTCGAACTGGTTGACCAGATGCAGATGGTTAAAACCGATCACGTGGAACCCTTAGCTCACCCATTGGATGCCACCCAGCGCCTGCGCAAAGACGTGGTGTCTGAAGAGAATAATCGCGAGCAGCTGCAGAGCTGTGCGCCGGTCGTTGAAGACGGACTGTTCCTGGTTCCAAAAGTGATTGAGTGAGCTGACTTGATGCCAAGCAGCAGCCTCAACCCCTTACCCTGATTTAAAGCGATTACCCAGAATCATGTACGACAAATCACTCTCAGAACAAAGCCGGGCCCTGGCCAACGGCGAACTGTCCAGTCTTGAGCTGACCCAGCTCTACCTTGACCGAATCAAAAAGCTAGACGGCAACTACAACAGCTACATAACAGTGACCGAAGATCTGGCACTGGAACAAGCCAAGGCTGCCGACGAACGTCGTGCAACAGGCGATGCCTCGGCGCTGACCGGTATTCCTCTGGCCCACAAGGATCTATTTTGTACAGAAGGTGTTAAAACGACTTGCGGCTCCAAAATTCTGGACAACTTTATAGCACCTTATGAATCAACGGTTACCCATAAACTCAAGGAAGCCGGTTCTGTCATGCTGGGTAAAACCAACATGGACGAGTTCGCCATGGGTTCCTCCAACGAAAACAGCTACTATGGTGCTGTGAAAAACCCTTGGGATACCCAGGCCATTCCCGGCGGCTCCTCCGGCGGTTCTGCAGCCTGTGTTGCAGCCAGACTGGCAGCCGGCGCTACGGGCACTGACACTGGCGGCTCTATCCGTCAGCCAGCATCTCATTGTGGTATCACGGGTCTTAAGCCTACCTACGGTCGTGTATCCCGTTACGGCATGATTGCTTATGCATCCAGTCTTGATCAGGCAGGTCCAATGACCCGGACTGCCGAAGATGCCGCCCTGATGCTGAATGTAATGGCCGGCTTTGATCACCGTGATTCCACTTGTCTGGATCGTGAAGTACCCGATTACACAGCTCATTTGAATGATTCCCTGGAAGGCCTGACGATTGGTTTACCAAAAGAATATTTTTCAACGGGCCTCGATTCTGAAGTTGAACAACGTGTGCGTGACGCCGTTGCCGAGTATGAAAAGCTGGGTGCGAGGGTCAAAGAAGTCAGCCTGCCTAACCTGGAGCTATCCATTCCTTCTTATTACGTGATTGCTCCGGCTGAAGCTTCCTCAAACCTGTCTCGCTTCGACGGTGCCCGTTTTGGTCACCGATGTGAAAACCCTGAAGACCTGATGGATATGTACAAACGCAGCCGCAGTGAAGGTTTTGGTGAAGAAGTCAAACGTCGTATTTTGGTGGGTACTTACGCGCTGTCTGCAGGTTACTACGATGCCTACTACAAGAAAGCCCAAAAGATTCGTCGCCTGATCCGTGATGACTTTATGAATGCTTTTGAACAGTGTGACATCATCATGGGTCCTAACGCTCCGACTTCTGCCTTCAACATTGGCGAGAAGAGCGACGATCCTATTGCCATGTATCTGTCCGATATTTACACCCTGTCTGTTAATCTTGCGGGCCTGCCCGGCATGTCGGTTCCAGCCGGAATGGCCAACGGCCGTCCAGTCGGTTTGCAGATGATTGGCCGTCACTTTGATGAGTCCCGACTGCTGAACGCCGCCCACCGTTTCCAGCAAGCTACCGACTTTCATAAACAGCTCCCGATTAATAGTTAACAGTACTCAGTAGATTGTGCTTCAGGTTTACCTCCTGAGACACAGTTTGCAGCGGATTAAATTTCGAGGATTTGAAAAGTGTCTCAAACAACTCCGAGCCAACTGAAAACTGATAACTGGCCACTGTCAACGGATCAATGGGAAACCGTTATCGGGCTGGAAATTCACGTTCAGCTTGCCACGAAAACCAAGATTTTCTCCGGCGCTTCTACCGCTTTCGGTGCCGAACCCAACACTCAGGCCTGTGCTGTCGATCTGGGTCTGCCCGGTGTTTTGCCGGTAGTGAACGAAGAAGCCATCAACATGGCCATCAAATTTGGTCTGGGCATTGATGCCGAGATCAACAAAGTTAATGTTTTCGAACGTAAGAACTACTTCTATCCCGATCTGCCAAAAGGCTACCAGACAACTCAGTTGGAGAAGCCCATTGTCGGTGCAGGTCACGTTGAGATTACTCTGAAAGATGGCTCGACCAAAACAGTTCGCATTCATCACGCCCATCTGGAAGAAGATGCAGGCAAGAGTCTGCATGAAGATTACCACGGCATGTCCGGCATCGACCTGAACCGTGCTGGCACACCTCTGATTGAGATTGTAACAGAACCCGACATGCGTAACGCAGAAGAAGCCGTGGCCTTCGCCAAAAAACTGCACTCCATCGTAACCACCCTGGGCATCTGCGATGGTGAAATGTCACAGGGCTCCATGCGCTTTGATGTAAACGTCTCTGTACGTCCAAAGGGCCAGAAAGAACTCGGTACCCGCACTGAAACAAAGAACCTGAACTCCTTCAAATTCATGGAAGCAGCAATCCTGAAAGAAGTGGAACGTCAGATCGACCTGATAGAAGACGGTGGTGACGTCATTCAGGAAACCCGTCTCTACAACGGCGACACCGATGAAGCCCGCTCCATGCGCAGCAAGGAAGAAGCCAACGATTACCGTTACTTCCCCTGCCCCGACCTGCTGCCAGTTCTGATCGAAGACAGCCGTCTGGAAAAGCTCCGTGCTGAAATGCCAGAAATGCCAGATGCTAAAAAAGCCCGCTTTGTCAGTGACTTGGGGCTGAGTGAAGTGGATGCTGAAATTCTGTCAGGCGATCAGGCGACAGCTGCTTTCTTCGAAACTGCTGCGAACATCAGTGGCGATGCCAGACTGGCTTCCAACTGGGTTCTGGGCGAAGTATCCAAGTCCCTGAACGCCAACAGCATTGGCATTTCAGAGAGCCCGGTCACCGCTGACATGCTGGCAGGCCTGATTACCCGCATCAAAGACAACACTATCACTGGCAAGGTCGCCAAGCAGGTCTTTGAGGCCCTGTGGAAAGGCGACGGTAAAAATGCAGATGAAATCATTGAGAAACAAGATCTCAGGAAAGTAACTGACACCGATGCCATTGAATCTATGATCGACGAAGTGCTTGTTGCCAATGCCCAACAAGTCGAAAACTATCGCGCTGCGCCTCCTGAAAAGCGTAGCAAGATGATCGGCTTCTTTGTCGGTCAGGCCATGAGGGCCTCAAAAGGCAAGGCTGACCCGGGTATGGTTAACCAAATGCTCAAGGAGAAGCTGGACGCCTGATAGCCGAATAAAAACCCAAAGAATACCAGCTACCTCGCCCAGGGGGCGGGGGATATTACATTCAAAGACTTAATAATGAGTGAAGTACAAAATACCCTCAACGGGATAATGATCAGACATCACACCTAATCGGCTTCGTGATTGATTGGCCTGGAGAATTGTCATGTAACCACTCACTGGACAGACATGTCTCTTGTCGCAAAGAATATTATCCAGGGTACCCCGGTAAGGGCCCTTCCCCTTGGCCATTTCATTTTCATAGATGTCAAAGGAATACGGTAGAGAGGTCTTGACAAAATCGGCTGCCTGACGACTGACCAGAGTTTCCAGCAGAATTTGAAAATATTCATCCCCTACGGCTTCTCCGTCCTGTCTGCCTGCATCAGAATTGAAGTCTCCCATGTAAATAACCGCTTCATGGCTGGGTATATTCAATTGATTCTTCACTTTCCCAAGATAATCATAATGCTTGACCAGACCTTTGTATTCATTGTCGGCATTATTTTGCACCGTTTGCAAATGGAGACCGAACACATGTAGATTCCCACTACGGGTAGGCACTTTGATATACCAGGCACCGACGGCACACCAGCCCTGATTACCTGCCGGCATAGGAAAGACAAATTCACGCATCTCCAGAATCGGCGCCTTGCTGTAAACCATGACCCCGCCATTGAATAGCCTGCCATACAGCAGCCATTTCCATCCTTCACCCAAAACAGGCGTCATATAATACCCCGCCTCTCTCATGCCCTTATTGACAACATCTCTAAGATACTGATCACCCATTTCCTGAAGTACGACAATGTGATAATCCCTCTTGACCATGTACTGGGTGATTTCTTCAGCCCTGATTTCCGGGTCGTTCATGTCTTGACCACCAAACCACCACATCAAGAACTCGAAAAAGTCATAGGATGTCATCAGGTTCACATTCCAGGTCAATAGTTTAAGAGGCGAACACTGATCAACGGCATTCAAGGGACAGGTCGTAGGAGGGTTGGTGTATACGGGAATAGGCTCCGTACTTTGTCGTTTTCCAGAAGCACCCGGCAAGGGCGAATCTGCAGCTGCAAAGATACTCACCCCAACAAGGATAGCCAGAAGGGAACTGAACTCTTTCATCAAGCTTGCTCACTGACTGGGAAATCAAATGTACAGGATAGAAGCTATCGGAAAAGACATAGAAGAAAATCGGGGAATACAGATACAGCATTGTAAAAATGGAACTATATGAAAGAGATTAATCCACTCACTCTTTGCTGTTTTTAGCACTCTTCATATCAGTAGCCTGCTTGAAGAATTCAGTGAAACCGTCCTGAATACTCTGAAGCTCTTCATAGATAAATGATTGATTTCTACCACGATAACCCTCCGTTTTGATCAGCTCTTCCAGATCATCAAAACGTGCCTGCAGATCAATACTGTCACTGATCAGCCTTTTCGCTTGGGCATCTCTTTCCTTACAACCTTCCCAGAACGTCTCACAGAATAGGTTGGTAGATTTAACACTGCTATGAAGCTGCTTCAACTCATTCACATCTTCCTGTTTCGCAGCAACTGCCGGCTGCTCAGGCCACACCCATCCACACATCCAGCTGCCAACCATTCTGGCAGTTTCCTTCATTTTGGGAACTGCGTATTTGCCAACGACGACTGCCAACATCAGTGTCCCACCTATCGAAGCGGTATTTTTGACTACTGGATGGCAGCCTGCTGCATAGAGTGTCGCATAGCCACAGTCGTGAGCCAGAAGGGAAGGCGTGAAATATTGAATATAATGTCCGGGATAACCGGTTTTTGAAAAAACTTCCTGAGCAAAATCAATACAATTAAACCCAATCAATTTATATAAACAACTTTCCTCTTTTTTTTCGCAAGCATCGGTGTATTGCGAGATGTATTTCTCCACATCCAAAGCCTCTTTCCGGGAAATGAAGAAAGTGACTTTAGGGATATGATCAATACCTTTAAGGTCTTTATAGCTCTCGACTTCATCCAACACGTGCACAGAGTCTTCATAAGAATACAATCCACGAAAAATCTCACTAGATCCATTAACCGATAAGATAGCTCTCTCGGACACACTGCTGGCTGGCTTAACCTCTTGAAAAAGTAAAGAAGTATATGCAGAGTGCTTTTCCAGCTCATCAGACTCTTCTTGCATCTCCAATGGTGAAACTTCTTGTTCAATGGTCACATGAGGCCTGTATGGATAGAGACCACGGGCAATGTTGACGCCTCTTTCTTTGTTTTCAAGCCTGACAAAACTATGGCCATAGTCGAGGTAAACAGTCAGTTTACAGGGAAGGTCTTCCTCCCTTGTCACATTGCGAGTATTGAAAGCTGCCGAACTACCTGATGCGCCCCTTGAATGAGGCGCATTGCCTGTATCCATTGGCCTGGGAGGTTGACCGTCTGTGTGAGATTTATTACGCCCGGCGTTCATGCCCGCACTCCTTACCTACAAAATTACTTCCTAAGTATAATCAAGGCGTTACAGGCTCTGACCATTCATCGACAAGATGACCTTACTCACGATTAGCTGCACTGAGGAAGATTTACTTGCCATGCTCACCTCTAAAAGATCCCCGTCACTGGCATAACAAGGGCATAAGCTTTTCAATTTACTTGACCAACGTCTTTTAAAATAAGATTCAAACCAAATAAAAAATAAATATTTATAACTAAATTTGTAAAAAAATCCTGTTTCAGAGTATCATGCCGGCCGATTTTCTGGGAAATTAGTCCAGCTTATCTTTTTGTCAGGGCCATTTGCCTGACTTATCCGTCGCACTTATTCGCTAAAAGACCACAACCACAACCATTTAACGAATGAGTGTTACTTATGGTCAGGCTGTCAAAACTAAAAGTAAAGACGCTGGCTAAAACCTACTAAAACTGTTTGGAGCGGAAGTATGTCGTACCAGTCCGAAACTCTCCCAACAGGTGATGCAAATAACAGCAACAATAATCGCACCGCCTTTGACCGTTTCCTCGCTACTGTAGAGTGGCTGGGTAACCTGTTACCCCATCCAATCACCCTGTTTGCCCTGTTTGCTGTTGGTATTGTTATCATCAGTGGTATCGCCTCATGGGCAGGTCTGAGTGTTGTTGACCCCCGTCCGGAAGGCGTTGCAGGCCGTGCAGCAGATGGCATGATTCATGTCGTTAACCTGCTGACAGGTGATGGTCTGCGAATGATTGTGACCAAGCTGGTCACCAATTTCACCGGCTTTGCGCCTCTGGGCACCGTGCTGGTAGCGCTCATGGGCGTGGCTATCGCAGAACACTCCGGATTGCTCAGTGCACTGGTTCGCTCACTGGTGATGAAGGCATCCCGTAACACCGTAACCATGATCGTTGTGTTTGCCGGTATTCTGTCCAATACTGCTTCTGAGCTGGGCTACGTGGTTGTTATTCCTCTGGCGGCGATGATCTTCCACTCGCTGGGAAGACACCCTCTGGCCGGTCTGGCTGCCGCTTTTGCCGGTGTTTCCGGTGGCTATAGCGCCAACCTGCTGCTGGGTACCGTTGACCCACTGCTGTCCGGCATCACTGAAACTGCCGCCAGAATGATTGACCCGGCTTATGTCGTAGGTCCTGAAGCTAACTGGTACTTCATGTCTGTCAGTGTCTTCCTGATCACCTTCGTGGGTACCTGGGTCACTAATAAGATCATTGAGCCTCGTTTGGGCCAGTATAACGAATCGGAAGCTTCTGTTGATCTTTCTGAAGACAAAATGGAAGAAGTCACTGACCTTGAGAGGCGCGGCCTGAAACGGGCCGGACTGGCATTGCTGGTCTTGGTGGGTGTGATGGCTCTGACCATTGTTCCAGAGTGGGGCGTACTCAGACACCCTGAAACAGGTGCTGTTGCAGGCTCTCCATTCCTGAAGGGCATTGTTGCCATGATTCTGATCTTCTTTGCGATTCCTGGCTTTGTCTACGGTAAAACAGTAGGCACCGTCAAGAATGACAGAGACGTGATCGACTGCATGTCCAAGAGCATGAGCACCATGGGCATGTACATTGTCCTGGTATTCTTTGCTGCTCAGTTTGTCGCTTTCTTCGGCATGACCAACCTGGGAACCATCTTTGCGGTGCTGGGTGCCGAGTTCCTCCAGAACATCGGCCTGACCGGACCACTGCTGTTCGTCGTCTTCATTCTGATGTGTGGTTTTGTGAACCTGATGATTGGCTCCGCTTCTGCCCAGTGGGCCGTTACTGCACCCATCTTTGTGCCAATGTTGATGCTGGTGGGCTACGCTCCTGAAGTCATTCAAGCCGCATACCGTATCGGTGACTCAGTCACCAATATCATCACGCCAATGATGAGTTACTTTGGCCTGATCGTTGCGTTTGCTTCACGCTATAAGAAAGACCTCGGCATTGGCACCCTGATCTCCATGATGCTGCCTTACTCCATGTTCTTCGTGATTGGCTGGAGTGTATTGTTCTTCGTCTGGGTCTTTGTAATGGGCCTGCCGGTTGGACCTGGCTCAGCGACTTTCTACAGCGCTGGCTAGCCCTCTGATATGACATTTAAAAAGGGGTGATAGTGCACCCCTTTTTATTGCTCAAAATTCATTGAGAAAAGTCAGCAGATCTAAAACCTGCTGCCCCACTGGAATAGCCACACCCACCAAAAGACCTACCAGCAAAACCTGCTCATCTGAAATTGTCAG
This sequence comes from Endozoicomonas sp. SESOKO2, assembly GCF_024606245.1. NCBI lineage: Bacteria > Pseudomonadati > Pseudomonadota > Gammaproteobacteria > Oceanospirillales > Endozoicomonadaceae > Endozoicomonas > Endozoicomonas sp. SESOKO2. The sequence goes on along the minus strand of NZ_JAHHPQ010000745.1, from coordinate 10,787 downwards.
CAATACTGTCAAGCTTGTTATACCACTTCCTGCCAATAGGTCTTAGGATATCCTCCAACAAAACAGCCATTTTTAAAGGAGTAATACTATGGCTTTATCCATCAATCTGGAAGATCACTACAATTACACCCTGCTGGAAGTAGAAGGTAAAGTGGACGCCGTTACCTCACAAATGCTCGATCGCGCTATCGAAGCCGCCACCTTTGAGGGTAATCGTCATCTGATCCTGGACTGCTCACAGCTATTCAGTATCAGCAGTGAAGGCCTGAGAGTATTACTCAACACTCGAAATACATTAACACTGCTTCACAGCCTCACGCTTTGCAATGTTTCAAGACCTATTCGATCATTGCTGGATCTGACGGGTGTCTCCCGATACATCGCTATTGCCAATGATCTGGATGAAGCTGAATCCATGCTATTTGAATCTGATGCCGAGCTGGACAGAATCAATGTAAAATAAGCTTGTCCGGCAGGAACACTTGAATTCAGACATCTGAAGACTGAAACTTATCTTCCTTGTCGGCATGAGGCAGTATCGCATTCAGTAAAACGGCAGTGATGGCACAGAGGCTGACCCCTTTCAGAGTGAACCCATCAAACGACAAAGCCAGATTACCAATACCAAACACCAGAACAACTGAGACAATCACCAGATTGCGAGGTTTACCCAGATCCACCTGAGCCTTGATCATGGTACTCAGGCCGACAACGGCAATAGAACCGAACAGCAACATCATGATTCCTCCCATCACCGGCGTTGGAATCGTAGCCAGAAAGCCACCGATTTTGCTGATAAACGCCACTGCAATGGCTATAACTGCAGCCCAAGTCATGATTTTAGGGTTGAAAGCTTTTGTCAGCATGACCGCACCGGTGACTTCTGAATAGGTAGTATTGGGAGGGCCACCCAACATTGCAGCAGCAGAAGTAGCAAAACCATCGCCCATCAGGGTATTTTTCAGACCGGGCTTTTCCAGGTATTTCTTTCCGGTAACCGAACTGATCGCCAGCATATCGCCAATATGTTCAATGGCTGGAGCAATAGCCACCGGCACCATAAACAGGATGGCATTCCAGTTAAACTCCGGGGCTGTGAACGCGGGAATAGCAAACCATGGACGATCAATGACCGGCTGAAAATCGACAACTCCCATAAACAACGCAACAATATAGCCAGCACCGATTCCACACAAAACCGGAATCAGTTTAAAGATACCACCGGCCATAGTGGAAATGGCCAGTGTTGCCACCAGAGTGACGCCCGCCAGCAACAGAGAGGTACTGTCGTCAATCGAGGAACTGTCACCGCCACTGGCCATATCAACGGCAACTGGCGCCAGCCCAAGACCAATGACCATGATCACCGGCCCCACTACCACTGGCGGAAACAGTCGATAAAGGATACCGCTGCCCCTAAGGCGAATGATGAAGCTGAGCACTACATAAAACAGGCCCGCTGCCACCATACCACCCAGGGTTGCAGGCAGCCCCCAACTTTGAACACTAAAGGTAATGGGCGCAATAAAGGCAAAAGAAGAGGCCAGAAAAATAGGCACCTGTCGCTTGGTACACAACTGGAATATCAGAGTACCAATACCCGCGGTAAAGAAAGCAACATTGGGGTCCAGCCCTGTCAACAAGGGCACCAGTACCAGAGCACCGAAGGCGACAAACAGCATCTGTCCCCCCATCAGGATCTGCCGCCATGCCGGCATCCTATCATCTGACAGGTTTATATCAGTCATAATTAGCCTCTTATAAATTGAAACTCACACAGAATCCGAAGCCTCTGAAGAAAGCCCGGATCATTACGACGGAAAAATAAACGACAAGGAATTTTTATCTTAACTACTGATTACTTACTGCATCCCTGAAAGCTTTCTCAGCACTATTTGGTTCCGAAGATTTTATCTCCGGCATCACCCAGACCCGGCATGATATAGCCATGCTCATTCAGACAATCATCCACTGACGCAGTAAAGAGAGTGACATCCGGATGTGCTGCAAGCACTTTCTCGATACCTTCCGGAGCCGCTACCAGCACCAGACAGCGAATTTCCCTACAGCCAGCTTTCTTGAGCATATCGATAGTAGCAATCATAGAACCACCGGTAGCCAGCATAGGGTCCAGCACCAGGGCAATGCGCTCATCGATGTCCTTAACCAGCTTTTCGAAGTAAGGAACCGGCTCAAGAGTTTCTTCATCCCGATAGAGACCTACGACACTGACCCGGGCACTCGGCACCAGATCAAGCACTCCGTCCATCATACCCAGACCTGCTCTGAGGATGGGTACAATAGTGATTTTCTTACCTTTGATCTGTTTGACAGTGACGTCTCCGGCCCAGCCATGAATCACATGATCTTCCAGCTCAAAGTCTTTGGTCGCTTCATAAGTCAGCATCGACCCCACTTCATTAGCCAGTGTCCGAAACCCTTTTGTACTGATACCCTTGGTGCGCAAAATGCCCAGCTTGTGCTGTACCAGAGGGTGCTTGATTTCACGTACACTCATGTCAGTTACCGATGCCTTCCAGTTAATACTGAATCTACCCACTTCACGGGCATAAACGGTCCTATTTTTACACAGCCTCTGCGACCCCACCTACAAGTTTTTCTCACACCCAACCAGAGTGAAGCTATAACTTGCTGTTCACATCTAATCTAGGTATCGTTGCCCTCTTTTTTAGACGGTTCAACTTTTGTCTACACTGCCTCGAATCTTGTCCACCAAAAAGGTCTGGAGAAGCCAGTCGTTAGCCAATGACCCGTTACCAGTAATTACCACGAGGTTCCCATCCTATGTCTGTTGATCTCGACCATATACAGCAAGTCCTCGACGAGGCAGACTGCCTTTACAATGAACAACAGATAGAAGAAGCCATCAAGAACATGGGCAGCGCTATTACTGAACAGCTGTCCAGCAGTAATCCACTGGTTTACTGCGTAATGAATGGTGGCATGGTCATTACTGGAAAGCTGCTGACCCACCTGCAGTTCCCCCTGGAAGCCTCATACGTGCACGCCACACGCTACCGTGATCAATTAACCGGTGGCCACCTGGACTGGAAAGTTCGCCCTTCACAGGACATGAAAGGCAGAACGATTCTGATCGTTGATGACATTCTTGACGAGGGTCACACTCTGGACGCTATTGTCGACTTCTGCAAGGAACAGGGTGCAGAGCAGGTTCTGACTGCTGTTCTGGTTGACAAGCTGCACGACCGAAAAGCACGCACCGGCCTCAAGGCAGACTTCTGCGGTCTTGAAATTGAAGATCGTTACATTTTTGGTTACGGACTGGATTATCAGGGTTACTGGCGGAATGCCAACGGCATTTTTGCTTTGAAGGGCCACTGATCACTGAGTCAACTGAACCAGTTTACCTGGAAACCTGACAGCAAACTGGTTCAACGATTTTTAATTCCGGTAGAGTTCATTCTTCCCTGCAGGCTTTTCTTGAGCGCCGCACGCTCCCGTTCAACGTCCTTAGGAACGGCCTTGCGCTCTTCAAGCACTTCCTTCTCTTGATGTTTTCGCCCCCTGCTAATTTCATCTATCTCTTTTTTAAAATCCTTTCCCTGACTGGCCTCAGCCTTAATATAAATAGCAGCGTAGTATTCTCGCTTTAGTGCAGCCCTGTCACTGGAATAAGCCTTAACCTTGCCTTCAAGAACCTTTAACTCTCCTTCAAACTTATCTCTCTGCTTACTGAGTGAGGCCACCACTCGCTTTTTGACCGACTGTTTCTGCTCTGGAGTCAATGACTTGTTGTCATTAATTTCAGCAAGCCGCTGTCGGGCCATGTTATTGATCGTCTTAAGCTTGTCTTTCAAAGCCGGGATCTCAAAGTCCCTCCTATGCTGATGCTCCCTTTTCTGGACAGCCAGCTCTTCTTTTTTATCCACTACGGCTTTGCTCAATTTTGTTATTTCTGCCCGGTACTCATTATATTTCTGACTAACTTTCTTATTAGCCTTCTGCTGAATGCCCTGCATCTGGCGGTCGAGTTGTTGATGGCGGAACTCAATTTTCTCCGATGCCGCGGAATCAACCCTTAGCTTCAGGGATCGACTTAGCTCCCTGATTTCCCCTTTCAGCTCGGCTCTCTTGTCTTGTGTACTTCTTAACTCTCTTACATCAGAGTCGTAACTCTGGAAACCGGCATCATTATTGAATGCGTCTCTGAAATTGTTCAACATTTCCTTTCGTTCATTAAAAAGTTGTGCCTTGGAAAAGTCGTAGGTTTTTCCATCCGGGGCCGGAAACTTACCCTCTTTAGGAGGGGCTTCCCTCCTGTCATAAAGTTCCAGTGATTTGGCGTACTTTTGATCAAAATCCACCAGTTTTTTCTCAAGGGCATTGGCTTTTCCTTTGAGCTCGGCCAATTGCTCTACCTTGTCATTTCTGGTGGTAAGATCCTGCTTCAAACTTTTATTGCGAACACCATCAATCAATTCCCGTGGCACAGGCTTCCAGTTTTCGTGCTTGAAGAAACGCTTCAACTCTCCATAAACATGAGCCACCTTTTGCTTCAGGACTCGTTTGACATTGACCTTATCCGGGCTGGCAGTGCCTGATGACTCTTTTTCTAAGTGCTTTTTACCCTCTACTGCTTCGCCCTTGCGTTCATGGAGTGAAGTGTCCGGAGGAACTGACTGCTGCAACTCGCTATGCAATGGTGGAGAGGGAGGCAAATAGTTCGGATGATTACGCACTTCGACACTGCGATTCAGGCCTTGGGCTTTTGGACCAGCTTTCTCTATAACCTCATGAGAACCCTGCTGACCCGTCTGTATCGGACTTTGCCCCCCTACTGAACCTGTTACTGACATCCCTGCTTCCTCTTAAATCTTTCAGTCTATTCCTTTATATATTTAAGTATCATCCATAGTTGAGATGCTTATTCGAAGAATTTATATCATTTCGGAATAATTCAGTGCACCTGACCCGCTATAAATGCCTTATCCGCCACATTTCCGACAATCCTGATAAAAGCATTGAGATATAGGTTCCTGAAAGTTTAAAACCCATCGTGTACAATGCCGTCAAATTGTCAAAGCTATCGGGTATAACAATGAAAAAAGACAAACAGAAAGTCATTGGCGAAGAACTGAGTGATGAACGAATCAAAGAGCTGCTTACCCTTGAGCCACCTGCCGGAGTGGACCGAGCCTTACACATTCTGACCCGTGCTTATCGTGCACTTCGGGCCGGAGACTTCGAACGATTCCTGCACTTTTACTCGGAAACAGGTCTGGAGATAAACCCTGTCACACCAGAGGGTCGCACGTTTCTGTCGGTCCTGGAAACACATCATCACGCCTCACCCTATATCCAGGCTTTAAAGAACTTCGGAGCCAGCTAACACACACTTCTGAACGACCATCTATACTCTGGGCTTTAGCAGTAAAATGGAGAAGCCCCATGTTAGGTAGATGGTTCAGATGCCCTCTTGTGCTGGCTAGCACTATGATCCTGTTGAGCACCACATTGGTAGCATCAGAGAACACGGCTGTGGAAGACAAGCTCTCGACTTACAGTAAGGACTACCCAGCCATTTCATACCCCAACCTGCGAAAAGCAATGGATGCTGGAGAAGTGTTTGTGCTGGATACCAACAGGGCTGATACCTTCATCAAGGGTCATCTGCCAGGCGCCTACTCACTGGCAGACAAAACCACACTGGAGAGCCGACTCCCTACCCTAAAAAATTACCCCATTGTTGTTTATTGTGGTGGCCCACAGTGCACGTCCTGGTTTGCCGGTGCTGACTTTGCTGCGGCCCGGGGTTATACCAACATCATGCACTTCAAAGGGGGCCTGAAAGACTGGCAAGAGCAGGGGGACAATCTGGCAACAGGAAAAGCAAACTAATTTTATGCCAGTAAAAAATGTACGGAAATAGATAGATCTTTTTATGACATGCCATTAATTGACAGTGCCCTTAAATCGAAAAGTTTACACAACTGTCCTTCTTATTTCTCGCCAGAATCATTATGATGCCCGAGTGAAATATTTATACGGAAAGTTTCGATGAAATCGCTTGCCAAAGCCCTCTTTATACCACTGGTACTGTCCGCTTTATTCATGGCATCAATGCCTGCTTCTGCACATCACGCAGGTCATTCCGACCAGCTGAACGCTGAGATGAAAAAAATGGGCTTCAATTTCAAACGCTCTGGCTCAGCTAAAACCATTGAAGACATGCAAAGCTATGTAACTGAATTCCGTGAACAAGCAGAAAACGCCAGAGAGACCGGCTACTCTGACGCGCCTGAGGCATTCCAGAAAGGTATTGATCAACTGCTGACCGGTCTGGCAGGTGTTCAGGCAGCCCTCGATCAAAAAGATCTGGATCTGGCCAAACAAAGAATGAAAAAACTGAATGATATCAGAAAGAAATACCATCGAGAGTTCAATGTCTGAAAGGTTTCGATGGCCACGTGCCGTTCAGTTGATTCACTGGACGGTTGCAGCGCTCTTTTTCAGTAACTATTTCCTGGTTGAAGGGGGGGAACAGTACCATGAATATTCTGGCTGGATCATCCTTGCCCTGATAGGACTCAGACTATTCTATGGCTTGACTTTCGCCCCCGCACCCGCTCGCATTGAAGACATCAAACCCTCGTTCTCGGGCATCAAGCGTCACCTTCATGAGCTGAAAACCCAACAGCGGGGAGAAAATGGCCACAACCCGATGGGCGCTATTGCAGTCTGGCTGATGTGGATTATCCTGGCTCTGGCTGCGGTTACCGGGTGGCTGCAGGATACCGACTTCGGCTTTGAGCACGGTGTCTACGAATGGCACTCCATGCTAGTGAATGGCCTTTACTACTTTGTTGGCGTGCACTTACTGGCAGTACTGATTACTTCCTGGCTAACTCGTCGCAATCTGATTAAAACCATGCTCTAATTCGAAAAACTCATATCAAGGCGCACGGTAAACAGTTCGGTTAAACGCAAATGACTGCGTTTTATAGCATTGCTTTTTGTTAGCGCTTTAGAGAATAATTCGGGCAATGATGACACAGGTCTCGACAACACGACTGAATGCTAACCATAAGCCTTATAAACACTGCCCACAGAAACAGACCGAATCTTCTTCGATTCTGTCTGGTTTCTGTCGTTTATTTATTAGTTGTCCAATATTCCGTCAGTCACACACACAATACCCATAAAGACTTCAGCTCAAACTATCAGAGTCTATTCCAGCAACTCTCTCTGAATGATCATGCCGATCACTGGCATTGGGACCAGCATCACTCAGCAGGCTGTCAGCTAACAGCCCAGGCGCCTCCGTCTCTGGGCCTGTGTACTGTAGAAAGCAGGTTGTTCGTTCCCTACAACGTTGTAGAAAGAACCCGTTCCGTTTCTTGGGAAACCCCCACCAAAAGACTGACCCGAGCCCCGCCGGCCTTTATCTGATGTCACCAATCAACCAAAAAACCTATTTTTCAGATAAATAATCCGACGAGTGACTTTATGCACACTTTTACCAAACTGGCTGCCGGTATTGCCTGCGGAGTTCTGTCCCTGACTGTTTCTGCCGCTGACGGAGAGCAGCGCCACGTTGACGCTCATGTTCACGGACAGGGTGAACTCAACTTTGCAGTCGAAGGCTCAGAAGTCCACCTGGAACTTACAATGCCTGCCAACGATGTATTGGGCTTCGAGACTGTTACTACCGATAAACAACGCCACCAGCTCCATGAGGCTTTAAAAAAACTGGAAGCTGCCAACCTCTGGAGCATGACCCCTGCCGCCTCCTGCAAACTGGTCAGCGCCAGGGCGGCAACAAGCTCTGCTGATCGCCAGCATGATGATCATGACGAGCATGTATCTCACGATCATCACGATGAGCATGCATCTCACGATCATCATGATGAACATGGTCACAAAGGGCATAGCGGGCATATGGACATTTCAGCCACCTACGTCTTTGAGTGTGGCAATCCCGGTCAGCTAAACATCATCAACACCTCAATCTTCGAAGTGTTCGAGCGCAGTAAATCCTTAAGTGTTCAGGGCTTTACCCAGAAAGGTCAGACGGCTGCCGAAATGACCAAAAGCAACCCAGAGGTTCGCTTCTAAAATGACTGACTCCCGCTCCCACGTTATTGAACTCAATGCTATTGAGTTCAGCTGGAAAGCAGGAATACCTGTTCTGGATATTCCTGAACTGACTGTATTCAGAGGTGAAAAGGCTTTTGTCAGAGGCCCTTCGGGCTCCGGTAAAACCACTTTATTGGGACTGCTCGGCGGCGTCATTACAGCGGAGCGGGGACAGGTTAAAGTACTAGAAAACGACATAAGTCGTTTTTCACCGGTACAGCGCGATCTCTTCCGCGCTGATCATATTGGCTTTATCTTCCAGATGTTCAATCTGATCCCCTATCTCTCTGTGATTGAGAACGTTACTCTGCCTCTGAGTTTTGCCAAACAGCGCAAAAGCAATCTCGCCAGTATGGCTGACAGTGAACAGGATGAAGCAAGACGTCTTCTCAGGCATCTGGAACTGGACGAATCCTTACTCCATCGTCCGGTCACTGAACTGAGCATTGGACAGCAGCAGCGTGTAGCGGCTGCCAGAGCTTTAATTGGCAAGCCTGACCTGATCATTGCCGACGAGCCCACATCAGCCCTGGACACGGACACCCGGGAAGCGTTCATCAATCTGCTGTTCGCAGAATGTGAAGCAGCGGGGAACACTCTGTTGTTTGTCAGCCACGACCAGAGCCTTGAATCGTTATTTGATCGCAGCATAGTGCTTAATGAAATCAACCGGGCCAGTCAGCCTCCATCGCCTGCCTCTCCCACCAGCAAAGCAATAGAGGTGGACTGATGTCGATTTTAGGCCTGGCTTTGAAGAGTCTTAAAAACCGAAAAACAACCGCCCTGCTGACGATATTCTCTATTGCTGTCAGCGTAGCTCTGCTAGTGGGCGTTGAACGTATAAGGGTCGAAGCTAAAAACAGCTTTACCAACACCGTTTCAGGTACCGATTTGATCGTGGGTGCAAGAAGCAGCTCCATAAATCTTCTGTTGTATTCTGTTTTCCACGTTGGCAATGCCACCAACAATATCACCTGGCAGACTTATCAGGATCTGACGTCTGACCCTAACGTTGCCTGGTCTGTTCCCATTTCTCTGGGCGATTCCCATCGCGGCTATCGGGTTGTAGGTACAACCCATGACATGTTTAATCATTTTCGATACGGTGATGACGAATCACTGCAATTGTCCAGGGGTCAGCCTTTCAAGGCCTTGTACGACGCTGTTCTTGGAGCTGAAGTCGCTGCCAGCCTTGGCTATGAGATCGGTGACAACCTTGTTCTGAGCCACGGCGTGGAAAGTAAGAGCCTGCTGTCACACGACGACAAACCTTTCACGGTTTCAGGCATTCTCAAACCAACAGGCACTCCCACGGACAGGATAATTATGATCTCCCTTGAGGGGATCGAAGCCCTCCACATCGACTGGGTAAGCGGTGCCCCACCCATTGCCGCATTCTCGGTTTCCGCAGATCAGACGCTGGCTATGGATCTTCAGCCTGCCAGTGTTACCGCCTATTTTGTCGGCCTGAAATCCCGTATTGGCGCTTTCCGCTACCAGAGGAAAGTGAATGAATACCGTCAGGAAGCCATGACTGCCATTCTGCCCGGCGTTGCCCTCCAGGAGCTCTGGCAACTGGTGAGCACCGCAGAAAAAGCACTCCTGGTCGTTTCCGTCATGGTAGTACTGGCTGGTCTGATGGGCATGCTCACTACGATCCTCTCTTCTCTGAATGAAAGGCGACGTGAGATGGCCATTCTTCGCTCTGCAGGGGCAAGACCCATCCATATCTTCACCCTGATGATTACTGAATCTGTCATTTATGCAGTAGCCGGAACCCTGCTAGGCTTCCTTATACTGTATGGACTGCTGCTCGCCATTCAGCCTGTTGTTCAACAAGTTCTGGGGCTGCACCTGGCCATCAGTGCACCTGGGATCTTTGAATGGTCTCTGGCTGGAATAATCATTTCCTGTGCCATTGTTCTGGGCATGATCCCAGCCTGGCGCGCCTATAAAAACTCACTTGCTGATGGTCTGACCATAAGAGTCTAAAAAGGAAATCGTCATGAAAACAGGAAAATCCCTTATACTGACGACACTGCTCACCTTGCTGCCAGCAGTCGCCGTTCAGGCCAAGCCGGTGGAAAAGCCAACAACCAAAGCAGACGCCATAGAAATCACCTGGGACGAGCTGATGCCTGCACCGGATCAGCAAGTCATTAACAATTACCAGGCCGGAGAAATGGGGAGAGATGAGGTCATCGCCTACCTGGATAAGCTGGGCCAGACGCCGGTTGTAAAGCTGGACAAGCGCACGGTAAGAATCCCGGGATACCTCGTGCCACTGAACCTGGATAAAGATCAAAGAGCGACAGAGTTGTTGCTGGTACCAACAATGGGTGCCTGCATCCACGTACCGCCACCACCACCTAATCAGACCGTTTATGTGAAATTCAAAGAAGGCAAAGGGGGTATCAAAGTCGAGGAGGCAGGCTACACCCCATACTGGCTGGTAGGTACTTTGCGTGTCGAGACCACTCAGTCCGAGTATACAGAGACCCTGTATTCCATAACTGTTGACTCGCTGGAAGTCTACAAATAAGACAACCTGTTTCGGTTAAGAACCCCCTGTTTAGAAAAACAACAGCGGTTCTTAACCACTAGCAGCCTGTCAGACTTAAGCGTCCGTAGCGAGGATTGCAAGAAATTGAGGATAAAAATTTCTGCTT
>NZ_JAHHPQ010000744.1:0-5376 GCF_024606245.1 Endozoicomonas sp. SESOKO2 | reverse complement strand
TCTTCGGCTTGAAACACCTTTCAGACTGTTTACCAGTTTTGATACTGCTACTTTTTTTGGCTGTGGGAGGATGTCAATGCTCGTAATTGTTGCAAACTAAAATCGGCAGTAGACTCGTAAAAAGTTGTTGGAAAAACAGGAAATACCAATTTAGGCATATTCATAACAAACAAAGATTTTACGCTTAAATCTTTTCTGGTAGTTCTGTGTTGTAATTCAGAAAGAAGTACCCTGATATCGTCAATCATTATATTCAAACCAGTGCTAAAACTAATAGATCTAAATATTTCATGGCTTTGACTTCCTGGAGGCATAACTTTTAACGCTAATTGGTTACTCAAAAGTATAAATTTCTCAGCTGCTTGAATTATTTCAGGGTTTGCATTTACCACTGATACGGATGTTATCAAGTAAAGAAAAAGCGATATTCTTAACTCTTTCATCGTAAACTGCCTTCATCTTGTATCAAATTGTGTCAAGTCAAGGTAGCATTTATTTTGAGAAATATAACAAAAAGGTATCGCCTTTAGTGAAAAATCGCGGGCTGGCCTTACGAAGGATCCCTGACCCTAACACTTCCACAAAAGAATTCCCCTTTGTTTGCAGCCGCTTTGTACCAACAAAAGACGGCACAAAGACGAGAGCTGTCTATTGATGGATGTCCTGCCTTTTACTCCAAAGTCTTGAAGCGGAAGTTCGTAAGCAGGTTCATGGGGGTATAACCTACGATAGATAACTGACTAAAGGCAACTGAAAGACTCGCTGAACATTTAAGAGACATCAACAAACGCATGATGTAGTCTAAGGCGTCAAGCTTGATGCTCTTGAGGAGTTGCTGTGGCGGGAAATAATTTTACAAAATTTATCGGTCGGAAAGGTAAGGTTTATAATGCGCGATGGGAGGCGGCATTTGACCGTATCCTCACGCCTTTTGAAGAATTTATCCATCGTCAAACGACCAGCGGCATCCTTCTGATGATCTGCGCTGTCATCGCTTTGGTGATCGCGAACAGTAATCTGTCTCCCCTCTATGAACAGATTCTGAAAACCTATGCCGGTATTTCTATCGGTGAAGGCGGCCTGAAGATGTCTATTCACCATTGGGTCAATGATGGTCTGATGGCTTTTTTCTTTTTCCACGTCGGTCTCGAACTCAAACGTGAGTTTCTTGTCGGTGAGCTTTCCGACCTCAAACATGCCGTATTGCCTATCATGGCTGCGATTGGGGGCATGGTAGTGCCCGCACTGATCTATGCCAGCATCAACCCGACAGGTGTTGCCGCAGACGGTTGGGGCATTCCGATGGCAACGGATATTGCCTTTGCTGTTGGTACCTGTGCACTTCTGGGTGGCCGTGTTCCTAAAAGTCTGATCACCTTCCTCGTGGCTTTGGCCATTGTGGATGACCTGGGAGCTATTGCGATCATTGCTGTTTTCTACACCAACGAAATCAATCAGGTGGCTTTGCTGTGGGCTGCTGGATTCACTGCCTTTTTGTGGGTGATGAATGCTTTTGGTATTCGTAATCCACTGCCTTATCTCCTGGTGGGTGGTGGCCTCTGGTTGCAGCTGTACGAAGCCGGTATTCATGCGACATTGGCTGGCGTTATTACGGCCTTTGCCATTCCGGCTAAACCCAAATACGATCCTGTTGCATTCAGTGACCAGATAAAAAATCTGATTCGGCGATTTGATGGTAGTTACCGTCCTGGTGAGGACGTTTTGCGTAATGAAAAAATGCGTGCTTACGTCCGGGCGCTTGGAAATGGTACCCGCCTGGCAGAAGCTCCACTGCAGAGAATCGAAACCAGCCTGCACTTACCGGTGACTTATATCGTCATTCCCATTTTTGCCCTGGCCAATGCCGGTATTCCCTTTGATGTTTTTTCCGGGGATACCGAGATTTTCAATAACGTCACCTTGGGTGTCACTCTGGGTCTGGTGTTAGGTAAGTTAATAGGTATTGCAGGTGCCACCTGGATAGGCTGGAAGCTGGGATGGGGTGACTTGCCTCATGAATGTAACTTCCTGCATATTGTCGGCGTTGCTTTCCTGGGCGGAATCGGTTTCACCATGTCGATCTTCATATCAGAACTGGCATTTGCTGGCAGCCCCAATGATTTAGTACTGGCCAAAGCAGGGGTTCTGATTGCGTCCCTGATAGCCGGTATTGCTGGCTTTATCTGTTTGACTAAAGCTTCTCCCAAGGCCGTTGAAAAGAATACTGTTGAGCAGGCTTAAGCTCAGATTATTCATCTCTGAATATTAATAACCCGGAGCTTGCTCCGGGTTTGTGATTTTGGTTAGCTTTTCTGCTCATTCTCGTTCTCATGTCGAGGAGGCTGTCAAAACAGAGAATGCCGCACTTTTGGCGCAGCCTCAGAGTGTTGGTGCGAGACAACTTTGTCTCTATGTCATAGTTGTCATTAAACAGTCATTTGCAACCGTTATAAAAAGCCCTGATCAAATTGAATAAAATCAGGAACCTCAATGGAACTGAAACTTACTCGCAACGCTATCACTCTGGCAGCTCCCTTTATTTTGGCTGGCTGTTCAATGGTTCAGGAAAATGCTGAAGTTTCCCATCCCACCATGGAGCCGATCGGTCGATATGCTTCTGGCAGTTACCATAAAGGTGCCGCAGAGATTGTGGCCTGGCATAAAGCCAGTCAGTCTATCTATGTTGTCAACGCCCTTGATAAAACCATAGATATTCTCAGTGGCAAATCCCTCAAGGGGCAGCCACTTGCTAATCCGACCATGGATTCCAATATTCTCAAAATTGGCAAGATCAATCTTGAGTCCAGTATTGATGGCATGAAGCTGGGCACCGCTAACAGCGTTTCTGTTCATGGCGATCTTTTGGCTGTTGCTGTTGAAAATAGCGACAAACAAAAGAAAGGCGTTGTCATTGTTTATAAGCTCGATACCGAAGGTGGTGCCGTATTCAGTGATTATAAATTGGTAGGGGCGCTGCCTGATATGGTGACCTTTACACCGGATGGAAAATACCTGCTGACAGCAAACGAAGGTGAACCTTCATCAGATTACAAAGATGACCCGGAAGGTTCGGTCAGCGTTGTCAAGGTGACTTCTGAAGGCAAACTGGAAGAACCACGTCATGCTACTTTCACTGCTTTCAACAAAGGCTACTCCAGAAACAGTGAATTGCCGAAAGATGTCAGGGTTTTTGGTCGTGATGCCTCTGTGGCTAAGGACCTTGAGCCTGAGTACATAGCCGTTTCTGCTGATTCCGGAACTGCTTACGTTTCTCTGCAGGAAAACAATGCCCTGGCACTCGTTGATATTGCCAATGCGCGAATTGATTCTATTGTTCCCCTTGGCTATAAGGATTATGGCCAATTTGCGATGGATGCCAGCAATAAAGATGGTGGTGTGAATCTTCAGAAATGGAGCGGTGTCTACGGTATGTATCAGCCAGATACCATTGCTACCTATTCGGTCGAAGGTAAAACCTATGTTGTGACAGCCAACGAAGGTGATGCCAGAGATTATTGGTACACAACTGCTTCTGAAGATCAGTGCCTGGCTTCAGGTGGTTTGAAATACGATGACGAAGACGGTTGCCTGGGGTTCACAGAAGAGGTTCGTACCAAGAAGGTTGAGGTCGCCCGGGAGCATCCTAATGCTGAGGCAGCCAAAGATAAGAAAAAGCTTGCTCGCCTGAAAATTACCAACACACTGGGTGATACGGATAACGATGGCCAGTTTGAAGAACTTTACTCCTATGGCGCTCGCTCATTTTCTATCTGGAACGAAGCGGGTGAGCTGGTTTATGACTCGGGTAGTGACTTTGAAGAAGTGACAGCAGCCGTACTGGGTAAACATTTCAACAATAATGACGAGGAAACCAAAGGCGATAACCGCAGTGATGATAAAGGCCCTGAGCCAGAGGCACTGGCCGTGGGTGAGATTGATGGACGTCAATATGCGTTTATTGGCCTGGAGCGAACCGGTGGTGTCCTGATGTACGACGTGACTGATCCAGCAGAAGCTGAGTTTGTCCGCTATGTCTACAACCGTGACTTTTCTGTTGATACTGACAAAGAGCCAGAAAAAGCAGGCGATGTGTCTCCCGAAGGGATGAAGTTTGTCGAGGCTTCTGAAAGTCCAACTGGAAAGCCTTTATTGATTATCGGTCATGAAGTCTCTGGTTCTACGCTGGTTTACCAGATCGATTGATTAGATGTTCCTTTCAGTCGACTATTTTTGGCTTTGTTTTAAACGGACTGAGGGTTGCCGTAGGATTTCTGGCAACCCTTTTTCAAACGGAAGGTCTGTTTAAATGACAGAAATTTTTTCGACCTCAATTTCGGTGGTTTCAAAAGCACCGCTTTCGACTTCACCCAGAATGTTAACTTTGGTCTTTTCATTAATCTGCACGTCAGGCATGTCTCTGGACTCAATCTCTACCTGAATGCTGTCTTTACCATCTGAAAAGGTGTAGGTCTCATCGTCGATTTTATTGGTCAGGTAACCGGTCAGTTCTACCCGGGAGTCATCAACCGGGTTTTCGATGATGGTGGCAATATCATTGATGGTGGGTGTGCTATTGGGGCCGGTGTATTCAGCCATTGCGTTGCCAGTGGTCAGAGCAATCGTTGAAGCAGCAAGGAAAGCAGACAGTGTTGGATTCATGGTTTGAGTCTCCGGTTTTCTATCGATATAGGTATCTGTTTAAAAGATGGGCGTAGCATAATCGAAGGCAGGTAACCGGAAGATGAGTGAATCATTAAACTTTTTTCATAAAAGAAAAAACGGCGGTTTCAGGGACCGAGTTTCCAAGTCGTAACCGGAAGTTGATAGTGCTCCAAAACCTGCTGTAAGCGATCCCAGTATTCATGGTCGGATGGTTTTCTCAGAATCAACACAATTCCCGCCTGTTTTCTGGTCAGCATTCCATAGGCCAGGGACTGGCCGATGGCTTCAGGCCATTTGTTGGCAAAATCCATTTCAATGGCATGACTTTCAGTCATGCAATCAACACGTCTCCCATCATCCAGCCTGACTTCAACTTCGCCACCTTTACCTTCGCACCAGACCTTCTGATACCAGAGCTCGGGTTCCGATGCCCAGGAATGATTGCTAAGCAGATGAGATGAAAGAATCGCAAGAAGACGAAGCAGGGTCGATAACATGTGCTCAATCCTTTGAGTCAATGTTTCAACGCTACCTGTGACAACAGCTCGCTGCAACACTTATTTGATCCCTGGGCTATGCATAGCTTCTGCGTATGTCCGCTCGCAATAGGCTGGCTGTAGCCTTTTAGGTTGAAGCCTCGACAAGGCTGGAAGTGTCAGAAGTCTAAGTATTCATAGGGAACTAAAACCAAATATAAATATCTAAGGTTGTAAG
>NZ_JAHHPQ010000743.1:0-1505 GCF_024606245.1 Endozoicomonas sp. SESOKO2 | reverse complement strand
GTGCTGCAAAGAGCGAGTGTTTAATCATTCTATCCCTGCATTCTGGTGTACAGAGAGGGAGGATAGATCAAGGAAAGAACGCAAGTTACGCAGTTAGCTATTCTCTGAACTGCCCCAGAGAAGCTTTCAGTCATGCCATGTAGATTTTGGTTCAGAGCTGAAAGTGATTCAGCTTCACTTTCTCTATGACTATAAAGTTTGCTGTGACTAAATCATCACCCATTTCAAAAACTCAGAAGATAGGTACACCCGAAAGCCGTGTTTACTGGATTAAATAATGCCTTTCTTTTGTTCCATGCCTTGCCCCGGCCCTGGTCAGGGCTTTCACACAGTCGTTATTGCTCATCAAGATTGCGACGGACAGCGGGGTGGCGCCATTCGACATGGCAGCGTTGAGATCAGCCCCGGCGTTGATCAGGACTTTCACGCAGTCGATGTTATTTTCCTGGGCAGCGATGAACAGCGGGGTGGCGCCATCCGAAGTCCGGGCGTTGAGATCTGCCTTGGCTCCGATCAGGATTTTCACGCAGTCGGCGTTATTTTCCTGGGCAGCGATGAACAGGGCAGTGGCGCCATCCTCAGTCCGGGCGTTGAGATCAGCTCTGGCTTCGGTCAGGATTTTTAGGCAGTCGATGTTATTTTTTTGGGCAGCGATGAACAGCGGGGTGGCGCCACCGTCAGTCTGGGCGTTGAGATCAGCCCGTGCTTCGATCAGGGCTTTCAAGCAGTCAGTGTTGCCCATCTCAGCAGCTATGTAGAGCGGGGTGGCACCATTCGGCAAGGCAGCGTTGAGATCAGCCCCGCCGTTGATCAGGACTTTCACGCAGTCAATGTTATTTTCCTGGGCAGCGAAGAACAGCGGGGTGGGGCCATCCAGCATGGCGGCGTTTAGATCCGCCCCGGCTTCGATCAGGATTTTCAAGCTGTTGGTGTTATCTTCCTGGGCAGCGATCAACAGCGGGGTGGCGCCATCCTTGGTTCGGGGGGCGTTGAGATCCGCCCCGGCCTCGATCAGAGCTTTCACGCAGTCGACGTTATTTTGTTGGGCAGCAATGAACAGCGGGGTGGCGCCATGCATATTACAGGCGTTGAGATCAACCTTGGCTTTGATCAGGGCTTTCAAGCTGCCGGTATTGCCGTCCGCAGCGGCCATGAACAGCGCGGTGACGCCATCCTCAGTCCGGGCGTTAAGATCCGCCCCGGCTTCGATCAGGAGTTTCAGGCAGTCGGTGTTATTTTCCTGGGTAGCGATGAACAGCGCGGTGGCACCATCCTCAGAACGGGCGTTGAGATCGCCCCCGGCGTTGATCAGGCGTTCGACGATGTCCTTGTGCCCCTGACCTGATGCCAACATCAACGCAGTGAGATCATTATCCATAACGGCATTGACATTGACTCCCTCAGCCAATGACTTCTCCACTTGATCCAAATTCCCCTCAAAACAGGCTTCATAAAACGCCTGATCGGGGAAAAATGTATCCGGGTGAGATTCACCGGTGTTCACA
>NZ_JAHHPQ010000082.1:0-2361 GCF_024606245.1 Endozoicomonas sp. SESOKO2 | reverse complement strand
CAAGAGACGGAAAGAATGATAATTTATGGGCTTGCTCTGCGCAAGCCGAGCTATCTGGAAAAAAGGGATCAGGTCTTGATTGTTGACATCGTTTGACTCTGTTCTGTTTTTAGGGCTCTTTGGGTCGTTCTCACGTGTGGCAAAATAGTGGCTCCCATGTTGAATCCATACGACATCTCAAGTTGTAAAGCCCGTTTTCAGATATGGGTATGCATTGCCAAGCTGGAGCGTGGGAACGAGTCAACATTGTCGAGGTGAACTTTACTGACGAAAGCCCAGCTCTATTTTTTCTTGCCAAGCCTTTCGATAGAGCTAACAATCTTCTGATAGGTCTCGATCTTTTTGTTTATCTTACTGACACTTTTCTTATCTGAACTATTCGCTTTCACGAAAGCAGTATTTGAATCGATTTCCTGATTGATCTTTTTCACGAAAGTAGAAACATCTTTGCTAGTATTCCAAAGGCTCTCAATTTGGGCTTTAAAATTGCTTCCTTTCGCACTTTTAAAAACGATATTGGAAACTTCGCCAGCTTCTTTAGATGATCCTTTGGCGTGAACACTACCTTTTGACGAAACGCTAAACGAATCCTTGCTACTGAATCCCATTTTAAAATGGTCGTTAAATGCGCCTTCGATAATTTCTTTAATTTCACTTTCGATAAGGTGGTCTTGAAATGATTTCACCCTGATAATTCCCGAAAATCTTTCTGTTAATGTTATTTAGGCTTTTGGGGAATTCTGGCTATTGTCGTAGACAATGCTGTATTAAAGCTTGTCGGATGCTTTGTTTGGTACTCAAAAATAGCAATGGGTATACCATGTCCTCTGTCTCAGAAAATCGAAAGATCGCTCGCAATTGGAGCTTTTCATCAACATAGTCGTGATACGTTGTGAACCCCATTTCTGACGCCTCCAAACATAATGGAGAACTTCGGGGATGTTCAATGATTCTTTTCTCAAATCCAGTAATGAAGCCATTAAGAAGCTCGCCAGCCGCTTCCTGTCCGATGTGTCGGGATAAATAGTAAAACCTGTCATGAAGCTGGCATTGGAAAGCGAGTGAATACTCAAACTTCATTGTCAAGAAGCCCTTCCAATCCAGCCAGAAGTTCTGAAGAAGATACGGTTCGACCTTCCCGAACATCCTTTTCAGCAAATGACAACAATTTTAATAGAGCCATTTGTTCCTGTTGCATCTCAAACTGTACGGGGTCTTGAACTACATATAAAGGTTCCCCATTTTGTGTAACGACTACAGGCTCAGATACATCCATAGAAGCTAATTCTTTTTTAAACGTCGATACCGTTTTGGTACGGGGTAAGGGTGATACGCTCATCTATTTTCCTCAGTGTTAAAAAAATAACATTTCAAGGATAGGTTAAACAAAAGAAAAAGTCCATATAATGTCCATATATGACCCTTCTACTACTACCGAACTACCGAAACCGGGGTCAGGTCTTGATACTTGATACCTGGCAAATAGGTTGCTTTATACAATCCGGAATAGTAACAGGTTAGGAGGGGGTTCAATAAGGAGATTGGGCCATTTCTATCATTGTGTGGAGTTGTAAGCCCCCCCACAGTTGACCAATCTGGCTTTGGAGGCAGTGATATAAGCTTTAAGCTGATGGTAATTGTGATGCCTGTGATCTCTTCTTTTTTTGGAATTTACATCAGAATGTATCATGATGATCATCCACCACCACATATCCATGTTGAGTAACAAGGTCACGAGGCTTTGGTGTGTATTAATGATGGTGCAGTTCTCAAGGGTCATCTTCCAAAGAAGGCCGCAAGATTGGTATCTGACTAGTGTGGTGACCATAAAACAGCACTATTTGATAACTGGCAAAAAGCATTGGAGCTTCAGCCGCTAGAGCGTATTCCGGGAGCTGATTATGATTAAATTGATAAAAGCTGAGTGGTTATACGATAAAGAAATTCGACTTTCTTTTTCTGATGGTTCCCACGGAGTGATGGATTTTTCTCCGTTGTTGTCTAAAAAAACAGCTATGACATTACCCTTGGAGAGTTCACAGTATTTTTGCCGTTTTTTCCTTGAGTTTGGCGCTTTGTGCTGGCCTAATGGTTTTGAACTGAGTCCTGGTAGCTTGCATGAGAAACTGGATAAGGCAGGTCAGCTAGTTAGGTTTGATGCCGCGTAACCAAAAGAAGAAACTCGGAGAAACCCGTGTCGTGAGACCCGGCAAGGAAAAATCATGAAACCCCCTGAAATTATTGACCTCTAGCTTATATTTGCTTTCTTTTTAATACGTCTACAGCCTTATAAATACACATCAGGCTAAGGCCTCAGCATGAATGCTCACGATTTGATTTCACAACTCTCTATTATCAGTG
>NZ_JAHHPQ010000742.1:0-1615 GCF_024606245.1 Endozoicomonas sp. SESOKO2 | reverse complement strand
GAGTCCATGCTGGATACGATAGAACAAATTCCCTGGAAAGCTTACACCGCAGTTGTTCAAAAGACGGTTGCTCAAAAAAGGACCAGTAAATACGATAAGCTAACCAGTCTTGCCTTTTATATCGAAGCTGCGGATCGGCGAGCCGTAAGAAAACAGGAAAGGCTGCTTAAAGATATAGAGGACAGGCTGCAGATCTACCCCATTGCAAACGATGCGGCAAAAGAAGGGGGCAAGACGTTCCTTGCTAAACTGGCCAATGATCTGGGGTTAATGTTTGAAAACGACGTCCACCTCAATGACAACAAGTATGCTATTGACTGCAAAATTTCGGAATTAATGGATGAAGTAGAAGAAACCTATGGCGATGAAGAGATCAGAAGGGGCAGAAACAATGAAATGGCTCATCAACTCAACATTGAGAACTATAAAGATGACGCCAGTATAGAAAACCAAAACATTCTAATTATCAAAAAACTCAAACAGCTGGATAAAGAAGTTTCCAAAGCAGGTGTTGCTGAGGTTAATGAGCATATCACAGTTATTGAAAATGAACTTGACAGGCAAATGGCTCGCCTCGGCCCCAAACCCCGATACGTTCTTGATCGTGAAGTAGCGACAATCAGGCGAGCAATAGAAGAAGCTGAAAGTGAGCAGAAGACAGCTAAGCAAAAACTGGATGCTATTCATACCAGACAATGTTTCTTTACCGGGACTCCAGCTGTCAGCGGAGGCCGCTCGGATGAAATCGACACAGTTCTTAATCAGGCAATGGAAATAGCTCAGACCGGGCTGGGTCTGACTGCAGGTGACGAGCAAACCCTTGAAGAGCGGGTAGAGGACATCAAACATTTCCTGCAGGGACACAGTAAAGAAAGACGAAATGAAATTTTTAAGGAACTGAGAGCTCAAATACATCTTGACATTAAAACGACAGGTTATCCCCATTTACACGAAGTAGTTGATTACTTTGTCGATACTTTAGTCTATGTAGATACTCTTGTTCGGGAAGCAGAAGATGAATTCAGTGAAGCATTGGATGAACAGACTTTAACCAGACAAAAACACTCTCAGGTCACAGAATTCCTTCGTGAACACGACAGGAAAAGTATGGAAGTGACCAGTACACAGCTTGAAGAAAGGAATGCACAAGCGAATCTGGATCGTAAAAAACAAGAGATTGAAGATCTTGGAGACATTGATGAGCAGACCAAAACCGCACATAACGAGGAAATGGCTGCACTGGGTTTAGTTCTGGAGCAGAAAAGTGAAGCTCTATCAAAAGCAGAAGAGGCTCTGACGGATTATCATAAAGCAGTTCTTAACACCATCGAAGAAGCCGTGGGTCTTGAACCAGAGGCTACTGACACTCAGGAACAACGGGTTAATGCCCTGAGAAACAAACAGTTACAACTGGGCCGTGATGACGTTGTTAGCAGCAGGGTCCGGCAACTGATTCAGGAAGAGGCCCGCCTGGAAGGTGAAATTGAAATCAGGAAAGCAGACATAGAGAGAAAGAAGGACGCCCTGGCGGTTGCAGAGAAAGCTGTTGAAAATGACGATGGTCCCTTCCAGTACACGCCGAGGCAGGCAAAAGTTCGGGCCGCTATGGACGACT
>NZ_JAHHPQ010000741.1:0-1195 GCF_024606245.1 Endozoicomonas sp. SESOKO2 | reverse complement strand
GTTCTGGACTACAAGTCAAACTGGCTGGGAGATCAGCTCAGCGACTACACGCGGGAAAATATGCAGAACGTCATGATTGAGCACCGATATGATCTTCAGTATCAGCTTTACTCACTGGCATTGCACAGATTGCTGAGCAGCAGACTGCCAGATTATGATTTTGAACGACATTTTGGCGGTGTTTATTATCTGTTCCTCAGAGGCATCCGAAAAGATGAGCCTGACCAGCCGGGTATTTTCCATTGTCGCCCCAATAAAGCCCTGATTGAAAAACTGGATCGTCTTTTTTATGGAGATCCTGCCTCGAGTGAAGAAAGCTCCACCCGGTCCGGAGTCTCTTCATGATCAATGTCATCAAGCATCTTTACCAACAAGGCAAGATTCGCCCTCTGGATTATCAGTTTGCCCGTTTTATTCAGGAACTGGACGACACACCCTGTGTAGTACTGGTGGCAGCCCTCATCAGTCATGAGCTGGGCCGGGGCAACCTCTGTCTGGAGTTCAGCCACTTATTTAATGCCCCACTGTTCGAATTAAGTCGGACACAGAGCGACCCACTCAGAGCAATAGCGGACATTGACACTCACTCCGAAGAAACACTGATCCGTCTTTTGCTCTCAAGCCCTGTTGTCAGCAATGGTCAATCCAATACGCCTCTGATTCTGGACGGTAAACGACTCTACCTGTACCGATACTGGCAACATGAGTGCCTGGTTGCCCGGCACCTGCTCAAACTGGGAAGGCAGGCGGAAGACCTTCAGGAAACCAGAACTATCCTGGATCGACTGTTTCAGCGAAACTATTCCACTCTTCTTGAGAATCGACCCAACACGAACGATTCACAGCCCCTACAAGACTATCTGATTAAATGGCTCGATGTAGAATTTCCCGAGGCCGTTGACTGGCAGGCCGCTACCCAAACACTCCTGTCTGCGAGGCAAACTGATGACCTTAAAACTCTTGATCAACTGATACCGCAACACTGTTGCCTGAACTGGCAAAAAGTAGCAGCAGCCATGGCGGCGACTCAACCTCTGGTCATCATCAGCGGTGGACCCGGTACCGGTAAAACAACGACCGTGACAAGACTGCTGGCCATGCTGGTTGAAAAAGGTATGAAGAGTGGCAAAATACCCGACATCCGTCTGGTGGCACCCACTGGTAAAGCCTCAGCCCGACTCACTGAATCAATGGG
>NZ_JAHHPQ010000740.1:0-1075 GCF_024606245.1 Endozoicomonas sp. SESOKO2 | reverse complement strand
GGGTACCATTGATTCGGACAAGATCACGGTAGGGCGTGTTAACGGCTCTGAGCATTGGCAGCTGTGTTGCATCACCGGCATTCCAGAGTGTGCTGTTCAAACCGTTTAAGCCAGATTTGAGAGCACTTTTCGATAATCTTACGACACCTTTATTGTATCCCCGCCGTGAATGAGGAGTCCATTTAGGCCTTGTGAAAGTATCCAGATTATTCGCAATATGACCCTCATTAAAGAGTCTTCCGACCACTGGGCTTATATGGCTAAAGGTTGGGTGACCCTCAACTGACCCCGTGTTGACATTGTTATAAACCGAGGCCGAGTATTTGGCCGTCCCGGAAATACCACCAACGAAAGCTATCTTCCTGCTTTTTTCTGCTACTGCTCCAGCATTCAGGTTGTCATGAATGCTTCCACCTGCACCAGAGAGATTTCCGGCAATACCACCGGCAGCTGCGTAATTACCGTCACTTGTGACCGTTCCGACATTTACATTTTGAATAACCGGAGCGTTGTTTACTTCCCCTGCTATCCCACCCGCACTTGAACTATACCTCGAAGAAATACTGCCTGTGTTGAGGTTTTGGCTGACCAGGGTTTGACTGCTCTTCCCCACTATTCCGCCACTATGGCCTCCATTGGTATGTCTGGAACCTATCACATGATCTGAGGCAACTTTTCCGGTGTTCAGGTTATGTAATACCCTGGCTGCTTGCGCTTCTCCTGCAATCCCCCCGGAACTGTCGGTGAAAGTAGCAGTGACTTCGCCGGTATTCATATTATTGTTAGCAACGCTGTTGCCTTTCAGTGTTCCGACAATGCCACCGGTAGGTAGGTTACGTTTTACCCTGGAGGTTATTGTTCCGGTATTCAGGTCATTTGAAATAGAAGATGTCCGATCGACCCATCCAGCGATACCGCCAGCAGTGGCTTTTCCGGCTATGAAAACGGTGCCGGTGTTGACACTGTCGCGTATGACACTCTCGGAAACAACGCCCGCTATACCTCCGCCATGACTGTGATAACCACTCGTTCTGATGGCTCCGGCATCATTGACCACTTCTTCAACCCTGCTGCG
>NZ_JAHHPQ010000739.1:0-1518 GCF_024606245.1 Endozoicomonas sp. SESOKO2 | reverse complement strand
GCAATAAATTGGTCTAAAAATTCCTGCTTCTTCGTCAAATAGCTCGCTATTTTCCCCAGAATCAGAAACTTTTATCCTCAATTTCTTGCAATCCTCGCTACGCACGCTCAAGTCCGACAGGCTCCTGAAATTTGTGCTCCGTCATTTCTTAGGATGCGACTCTGGTCTTCTTTCATCGCAACATCGAGTTTCCAGTGAAGCTTATTCTCGGTGTGCCAATGCTCTCGGCTGGCCTTACCCAATTGCTCAGCCGTTAGCTCTGCAGAGCTGATTAGCTTGTGGTCGACTTTCCAAGCTTGGCGTGGGTCACTGATAATAAAGAGTTGTGAAATCAAATCGTGAGCATTCATGCTGTGGCCTTATCCTGATGCGCAATTATAAGACCGTAGACGTATTAAAAAGAAAGCAAATATAAGCTACAGGCCAATGATCTCAGGGGGGCATGATTTTTCCCTAGTGGTGTGGGGAAAGTTGGAGAAAGACAAACTCTTACCCGATTATGCGTCGTTCTTGATTTCCTTCATGTTTTGTAAGTAAACAACAAGTTCATGTACATTAGTACAGGATTCTGCATCATTATTTCGGTTAGCTTTAGCAAAAATTCTTGACGAGTGTGCAATAGCAGGTGCTAATGTTCCTTCAATTATTGATTTCTCATATAATCCTCTTTGAGTTTTTTTGTACTCAGGCAGATATTTTCTTAAGTCGTCAATTGCTTGATCCGCTACACTCTTCTTTTGAGTAGGAGCATAAGGTTTTGTCGTAGCGTTGTAATGGAGCAACAGCCAAAACTCAAAAGCAGGATTTGACGTTATTGCAATGAATTTTACTTCATCATCCAATTTGTCTTTAGCAAGTACCGTATTTATTTCGTCAACACGCTGAATTGCATCGAAAAATGTTGAGTGCCGATCTCTATCAAAAATACAAAAAATTACATTATATGTATCCCCTGACAAAAGCTCTCTACGATATAGATTGTAAGCATAATTAACTACGTTTATAGGGCTTGAGTCACAAGAACCATCTATTTCAATATTTGCAGAGTCAAGGTCATGAAACAATCTAATTTCTTCGAAATAAAACGGCTCTGTTTTTTCCCCTTCAGAAACGATTAATGCTCTATCATAAGGTTTTCTCTTAGCTTGATTTCTCTTATTATCCTCTGCTTTTCTAGCTTTTCTTTTGTGAAATAAATCTTCACTGCCCATCATTAGACCCCAAAAACTGAAAATTGCTTACTAGCGGCAAAGCACCATAACGACCTGATAGATATGCCTTCTCTAAATTAGAGACACCTTTTCTAGGGCTAAAATCTGTTAAAGGATAAATCGTTGTCGATTGATTTTTATCTTTATTACAAAACCAAATCTGATCTCTCCTAAACACATGTTGATCTAAGACAGAAGTTTCATGTGTTGTAAATACTAATTGTGCATTATGTGGATTTGTCTTTTGATCATTAAATAACTTGATTAAGAATTTAACCATATTTGGATGTAAGCTGTTATGTAGCTC
>NZ_JAHHPQ010000738.1:0-11554 GCF_024606245.1 Endozoicomonas sp. SESOKO2 | reverse complement strand
GCAGGCAGGGAGAGGAACCTGGCCCGAAGATGACGACCATATCTATGCAAGGTTGTCTAGTGCAAAACGCAGCAATAATCCGGCCATCGCTGAGCGGGCACAGGCACTTTGGCCATTGGTTAATTTGTACTCTGTGCAGCATCTGGTGTCACAAGTGCAGGCAGGGAGAGGAGCCTGGCCTGAAGATAACGACTATATCTATGCAAGGTTGAGTAGTGCAAAACGCAGCAATGATCCGGCCATCGCTGACCAGGCAAAGGCACTTAGGCTATTGGTAAATTTGTACTCGGTGCAGCATCTGGTGTCACAAGTGCAGGCAGGGAGACGAACCTGGCCTGAAGATGACGACCATATCTATGCAAGGCTGAGGAATGCAAAACGTACCAATGATCCGGCCATTGCTGAGCAGGCACAGGCACTTTGGCCATTGGTTAATTGGTACTCCGTGCAGCATCTGGTGTCACAAGTGCAGGCAGGGAGAGGAACCTGGCCTGAAGATGACGACCATATCTATGTAAGGCTGAGGATTGCAAAACGTATCAATGATCCGGCCATTGCTGAGCAGGCACAGGCACTTGTGCCGTTGGTTGATAAATATAGTAGTCAGTCGTCAGGCAAGTGATACATAAAATTCAAACCTGCACTCCATTTCGAATACCCAAAATTTAATGCCTGTCTATTGATCCAGAAGAATGTGCATTTCTTCAGTCTGCTTGGTGCAGCGGGCGTTTTCGGGGGCAGAAGCCAGGGCAGGGCAGTGCACATGGTCATGATCGCCAGAGAAGTAAGGAGCCCAGGAATTGATAGTGACATAAGTGTTTAAACAGATCAGCCCAAAGAACGCCAGCTCTTTCATTGCATGGTTCCCGTCCCGGAAAGTCACCGAAGGCCAGTGGATCAACACCTGAAGGACATAGGGTAGTTTAAAATTTAACTCAATGAACGTACTGATCACTTCAAAAGCCGTTTCTCCCGCGCTGAATTCACGATCACGATGGATATTAGTGGTATGCAGGCCGTGTTTATATACTGCAAGAGAGTTCCAGGCCGTGCTGAGCATTATCGGTATGGAGGCGAAGCCACCGCCGGACAGCTGATAGTTTTCCCATATTTTCTTATAGATCATGCCGTGCAAGAACATCTGAACCAGGTTGCCACCGTTGTATAGGCCATAGGTAATGAGTTCTGAAAGGGTCTGCTCGGGATGAAGATAGATATCATCATTGATGGGTATGATCGGGTATTCGGGTATTTTACGGTACCGGCTGCCGGATGACAGTGCCTGACAATCAGGGGGCAGGGCTTTCACAGAGGTATTTTCGGAAGGGTGGTCCCAGGCAGGTGGGTGCCAGGTGCAGGTGTGTATCAATTTGTTAGGAGGCACGAAAACGGTCTTCTCGAAATACGCACCCTCCCAGGTGATATGGATGGTTTCGCATGTCAGATGTTTGGGAAAATGAAATGGGTTGTAGTGATGGCGATCCCGCATGGCTTTATGGCAGTTTTCATGGGTTTCACTCATCCGCATACCTTCGTTCGCCTGTACCGAAGTGTGAAAGTAGAAGCTGAGTAGTGTAATGAGCTGAATGGCGCCGATGAGTTTGATCTTCAGGCATCTGGCTTTTGAAGACAGTTTATTGCAGCCCAAGCGTCCTGCATGCCCCCGGGAAGGTATCATAGTTAGTCCTTTTTAAGAGGAATAAGTTATGCGGGAAAGCATAGACCCTTTTTTAGAAATTGTAATAAAGAATAGGTCTTGCTTAAAACTCAGGCGTTCAGCATAGCAGCTCCACGAACACCCCCGGCATCGCCGAATTTTGCCTTGCGAATCTCGGGCAGTTGTCCGATGTTCAGGGTGTACTTCGGCAGTAAGGGAGGCACCAGCTCGTAGAGTTCGTCAATGTTTGACAGACCGCCACCCAGAACAATGACACCAGGGTCCAGAATGTTGATCATGGCGCCCAATCCGGAAGCAAGCAGTTCACAATAAATCTCAACAGCCCGTTCCGCCTGATTATCATGATGGCGGAACAGCTGTACTATGTCTTTGCCTGGCAGGGGCTTACCGGCAACATGCTTATACATCAGTTCCAGACCCCTGCCCGACAGGTAGTTGTCCAGACAGCCGTGCATGCCGCAGCCACACCTAACAATGGGAAAGTCTTCGCCAGCCAGTTTGAAAACATGATAAGGCAATGGCGTGTGTCCCCATTCACCTGCCAGGTTGTTGCTGCCATCATGAAGCTTGCCGTTGATGTACAGACCGCCACCGCAACCGGTTCCGAGAATCACACCAAAAACCGTAGGGATGTTATCGCCTGCTCCGCCAATGGCTTCTGACAGAGCAAAACAGTTGGCATCATTTTCAATTTTGATGGGACGATCCAGAAGCAATTCAAGATCAACCTTCAGGTTCTGGCCGTTGGCACAGGGAACATTGGCGCACTGGGCCTTGCCGGTATCCGGATTAATAAATCCCGGAATACCAATACCTAAGCTACCCCGTGTGTCTAATTCACGATCGGTTTCGAGAACCAGCTCCCGGATGGCATTTTTAAACGCATCGTAGGAGTCTGTCGGTGTGGGTACACGTTTGTTGACGTGTTTGTTGTGCTCATGATCAAAAACAGCCAGCTCCATTTTGGTTCCACCGATATCCAACCCAAACAGCATGGCTCACTCCTGAATCTGTCTTAGTGACTGCGTTGAAACTAAATCTGAACCGCCTCTATTGCATGAGCAGAATCCGGTTCGTTTAACGTACCGGTTCTTTTTAGACATTGGTCTGTTTCAGATAAAAATAGGGCAGTAAAGAATTGTGCAGTGTTTTATAACATTCTTTACCAGTAGAGTTGAATGATCTAAAACAGTTTGAGCATGAAAAAAGCCAACCCCGGACGAAGTTGGCTTTCTTGATCAAGCAACATCAAGCAACGGTTGCTTTACTGGATTTTTGGATCCAGCTCACCTTTACCGTAACGAACGAACATGCTTTCCAGGCTGGTGTTGCTGATCTTTGAACCCTGACCTGCAGCGCCGAACGCTTCATAACGCTGGATACAGATATCTTTCATGGCTTTGGTGGCCACTGCGAAATATTTGCGTGGGTCAAATTCAGAAGGATTTTCAGTCATGAAGCGGCGGATGGCACCTGTAGAAGCCAGACGAAGATCGGTATCAATATTGACCTTGCGAACGCCGTGACGAATGCCTTCCTGAATCTGTTCAACCGGTACACCGTAAGTTTCAGGGATTTGCCCACCGTTTTCGTTGATGACTTTCAGCCATTCCTGGGGAACAGAAGACGAACCATGCATCACCAGATGGGTGTTCGGGATGCGCTGGTGGATTTCACGAATGCGGTCGATCGCCAGAATATCGCCTGTCGGTGGGCGAGTGAACTTGTAGGCGCCGTGGCTGGTACCGCAGGCAATGGCCAGAGCATCCACGTGAGTGGCCTTTACAAAATCTGCCGCTTCATCCGGATCTGTCAGCAACTGGTCGTGTGACAGGGTGCCTTCGGCGCCGACGCCGTCTTCTTCACCGGCCTGTCCGGTTTCCAGAGAGCCCAGGCAACCCAGTTCGCCTTCCACAGAAACACCACAGGCGTGTGCCATTTCTACCGTGCGACGAGTTACGTCAACATTGTATTCGTAGGAAGACGGGGTTTTGCCATCGTCTTTCAGTGAGCCATCCATCATCACGGAAGTGAAGCCAAGCTGGATGGAGCGTTGACAGACAGCGGGGCTGGTGCCGTGATCCTGGTGCATAACCACCGGTATGTGGGGGAACTCTTCCGTGGCTGCCAGAATCAGGTGTCTCAGGAAGGGGGCACCTGCGTATTTACGGGCACCGGCAGAAGCCTGAACGATGACGGGGGAGTCCGTCTCGTCGGCAGCTTCCATGATGGCGCGCATCTGTTCAAGGTTATTGACATTGAATGCGGGAACGCCGTAGTTGTTTTCTGCGGCATGGTCGAGCATTTCACGCAAGCTGATCAGGGCCATTGCCTGCTCCTGCTAATCAAGGGGTGGTTGAATTCGACGGCTATTATCCCTGTTTCTTGGGGGCGGTGCAAAACATCAACGGCTTTGAGTATTTGCAAAGCAGTTTAGACAAGAAAGTGGCGGGCGAACAGCAAGTCCCGGTAGCCCTGGCTACCGGGCTGATAAATCAGGCTTTGCCTTCGGAGCCGAACTCACGGATTTTACCCATGACGGTTTCAACGATGGCTTCTTTACCCGGGCCGATGACTTTACGTGGATCGTAAACGTCGGCGTCATTAGCCAGTACCTTGCGAACCATGTTAGTCCAGGCGATCTGATTTTCTGTGTTGACATTGATCTTGGCAGTGCCACGGCTGATGGCATTCCGGATATCGGCCGTCGGGATGCCCGTGCCGCCGTGCAGAACCAGGGGAACACCGGTCAGTTCTTTAACCTGCAACATCTCATCGAAGCCCAGGTTTGGCAAACCTTTGTAGGGGCCATGAACAGAGCCCAGGGCTGGAGCCAGACAATCTACACCGGTGCGTTCAACCAGCTCTTTACATTCCTGTGGATCAGCGTAGATGCAGTTATCTGCAACAACGTCGTCTTCCTGACCACCAACAACACCCAGCTCCGCTTCGACCGATATACCGCGAGCGTGGGCATAGTCAACCACGGTTTTGGTCATGGCAACATTCTCTTCGAATGGGCCATGAGAGCCGTCGATCATTACAGACGAGAAGCCGGCTTCGATGGCTTCTTTACATTTTTCAATGCTGGAGCCGTGATCCAGATGGATGGCAACCGGTACAGTAATTTCCATGCTTTCCATCAAGGCGTTTACCATGGCGGTAATCACCTTAAAGCCACCCATGTAACGAGCCGCGCCTTC
Organism: Endozoicomonas sp. SESOKO2; assembly: GCF_024606245.1. NCBI lineage: Bacteria > Pseudomonadati > Pseudomonadota > Gammaproteobacteria > Oceanospirillales > Endozoicomonadaceae > Endozoicomonas > Endozoicomonas sp. SESOKO2. The sequence goes on along the minus strand of NZ_JAHHPQ010000738.1, from coordinate 6,673 downwards.
CGATACGCCGAGAATAACAGGAGACCGGGTTTTTTGGGCAGCGGTCAGGATAGCCTGAGTCCACTCCAGATTGTTGATATTGAACTGGCCAACCGCGTACTTGCCTTCCAGGGCTTTCTTCAGCATTTCAGTCATGGATACCAGTGCCATAAAGGTTTCCTCCATCAGTGGTATGGGGAACTGACCCTGAATCAGTTGGAGTGTTATCCAGTCATGGAGTTGGATAACACTTTATTTTCCGAGTCATACAAACTGAATGGTTTATACCGCGATGCAAATTAAATCAGAGGTTTGAAACTTGGCTTGCCTGAAGTCTAACAAAAAAACTTTATCTGTCTCCAGTTATAAAGAGAGGGAGTTTAAGAATGTCTTCAACCCCATATCTTCCACTTCTTCAGCAAGGTTATCGAGATCAAGTTTGTCAAACCGACGTTCTTTAATGAGTTGAGCATGTTGTTTAGTCCAGCTATAGAAGTCGGACTCATAAAGTGTTTTTTGATCATTATTCATGGTGTGATTCCCGTTAATCTCAGCCAGTCTATTCAGTTTATCAGGGTGCGGTATCCGGCAGAATATCATCCACCATAATGTTATCGAAGGTCCACTGGCAGCTATCAGGGAAGCTGGTGTGATCCAGTTGGTGATTCTCCCGCAGGTATTTATTCATTTCACGGATGGCAGCGTATTTGGCATCGGGGTAGCACTCTATCAAGGCGTCATCCTGTTCGTGCTTCAGGGACGGGTTTTTTCGGATTAACCGGCTGATGGCCAGACGTGACTGGGAAATACTGTCATACCAGCTTCTGAACTCTTTAGGTTCATACAGGTTAGGGTTAATCACGAAGGTTTGGTATTGGTATTTGAGCAGGTGCAGCACCAGAATAACCAGATGGGATTCCAGTGTATGGCGCTCGCTTTTGCTCATTTCGTCTACTTCTTCAATCAGGTTATCAAGGTCGAGCCGGTCGAACTCACGGTTTTGCAAGTGTTGTTTTTGCAGTTTTTTCCAGCGGTAAAAGTCGGACTGGTACAGTGTTTTTTGATCATTATCCATGATGTGGCACCTCTTGAATCACAGCAGAGTATAGAACAAGGATCGTTATGTCATTCCCTTCACTATCAACCAGCGTAGACCGCTACTTTCGGGAAATCCTGAACCGGCTATTGGGTCGCACCGGGGCCGCTGGCGATGCCGTTGTCTTGCGCCGTGATTAAAATAAGTTTGTCGCCTAGTGAAAGAGGTTTCGGGCAGGGGGGGCTGAACATTCTCGACGTTTTATTGATGTATGCCCTGAAATTCGCCTTTCAGCGCCCCGTTTGTCGGGTGTTAGGTAATAATGCGTATATTGACTGGAAATCAATCCTATTAGGGTGTGAAGCAATTTTTCGTGAGAAGTGTGGATGGTTTTTGGTATTTTCCGAAACGAAGTGTCACACTTTTTTTTGGGGATTTAAGTACTAACTAACACCGCCATCTGGAAACAAGTTTTGATATTAATTGATTGAGTTCGTCTATTAATGAAAAAACATTATATAGCAAAGGGTTTTGTATGGCTTAAAAGCTTTTAAAAACACTTGTTGAAAGTGTTTACTTCGTTGAGACTCATTCATTAAACGGCAGGCGATTGATTTGATGATGCACTATCTTGGAGTGGGCCTGCAGTGGGTTTCGTTAAGAGTAGTGACGCTTGGAATGAGTGCCATATCAGGATGTATATCTTGAAATAATTTGTCGATTTTTGTCAGAGTTTGTGTGATTGATTGCCAGTTGTATCCTGTAAGTTATAAAACGGATAATCCGGTAGCTGTGCGGCCAAGAGCTTGGAAAAAATAGTTTGCGTCATCTTTCACTATCAAATGAGGCAGGGCGAGCTGTTTTTCTCAGTAGATAATTTTTTGAGTGGGTAGGATCATGTTTTCAGGCATTATTGCGTCTTCCGGCGTGGCCATTGGTAACGCCTTTGTGCTGAAAGAGGTCGAAATACAGATCAGCGATGGCGTTCTCGACAAAGCTGAGGTGGAGGCGGATATTGCTCGCTTCAGGCAGGCCAGGGATAGCACTGTTGAGCAGCTTGAAGCCATTCGTGACAAAACTGCGGACAAGCTGGGAGAAGAAGAGGCAGAGGTCTTTGAAGGTCACATTCTGGTGGCAACAGACGAAGAACTGGAAGAAGAAGTTGTTTCTGCAATTCGCTCTCTGAAGCCAGCAGACGCGGCACTGAATGAAGCCATTGCGGTCAATGTCAGTATGCTGGAAGAGCTGGACGACCCTTATCTGCGTGAGCGTGTGGCGGATATCAGGGATGTGGGACGCAGGATGCTGAAGAATTTGCTGGGTATTCCTGTGACTTCCCTGGAGGAAGTGGAAGAAGGTTCCATTCTTATAGCAGATGATCTGACGCCTTCTGATACTTCCCAGATCGATCTCGAAAAGGTCTGGGGTTTTGTGACCAACGTCGGTGGTCGTACTTCTCACTCTGCCATCATGGCTCGTTCCCTTGAACTGCCTGCCATTGTCGGGGCCAGGGTGGCGACTGACAGAATCCAGAGTGGTGACATGATAGTGTTGGATGCTATCAACAATAAAGTGTTGGTGAATCCTGATGCCTCTGCTCTGGATTACTACCGAACTCTCCGGGAACAGCTGGATGAAGAACGCATTGAGTTGGCCAAGCTTAAAGATCTCCCTTGTGAAACGCTTGACGGGAAAACCTTCGAAGTCTGTGCCAACATTGGCACGGTCAAGGATGTTGAAGGGGCTGAACGCCATGGTGCTCAGGGTGTGGGTCTCTACAGAACCGAGTTCCTGTTTATGGACCGCACTCAAATGCCTTCGGAAGAAGAGCAGTTCGAGGCTTATAAGAGCGTTGCAGAAGCTATGGGCGGTCGTTCGGTGATTATCCGCACTCTGGATATCGGTGGTGACAAAGAGCTGCCCTATCTGGATCTGCCTAAGGAACTGAACCCATTTCTCGGCTGGCGAGCCATTCGAATGTGCTTTGACAAGCCTGACATTCTTAACACCCAGTTACGAGCCATTTTCAGGGCCAGTGCTTTTGGCAGGCTGAAGATCATGTTTCCCATGGTCATTTCTGTGGAAGAAGCCCGACGTCTGAGGGCCATAGTGGCAGACGTCAAGGCCGGGCTTGGTCATGAAGGTGTGAGTTTTGACGATCATGTTGAAATAGGCATCATGGTGGAAACTCCTGCTGCTGTTATGGTCGCTGACCTGCTGATTGAAGAAGTGGACTTTTTCAGTATCGGCACCAATGATCTGACTCAGTATGTGCTGGCTGTCGATCGTGGCAATGAAATGATTGCTGATCTCTATAACCCTATGGCACCCGCCGTGCTGCGCTCCATAAAGCGAGTGATTGATTGTTCTCATAAAGCAGGCAAGTGGACCGGTATGTGTGGAGAAATGGCCGGCGATGAACGTGCAGCCCTGATACTTGCGGGTCTGGGGCTGGATGAGTTCAGTATGAGTGCCACGTCGATTCCCAGGGTTAAGAAAGTGCTCAGAGAGCAGCGTTTCGAAGCGTTGCACAAACTGGCCGATGAGGTGATGAATCAACCTACTACCGGGGATGTTCAGACAGCCCTTGATGCGTTTGTCGGTTAACAGCCAGGGGGCGTGAGCCCCTCTTTTCCTGAGGCTCATTACAGAAAGTCAGCCAATAAACATTTTCCGGTCAGAGCGCGAACACCCGGACGCAGTGCCGAAGGGTAAAAGTATTTCGATCGAACTATGTCTTAACGAACTGAGTCTTAACGAACGATGATGTCTTAATAAACGACAGTGCGAGGTGATTCTCATGGCGAGTAAAAAACCAGCAGTCAAGGCTAAGGAGAAAAAACACGACACTACGTCCAGTGTGGATGAACAGCTCGATAGTCTGCTCAAGCGAGCCGGGATAGCAAGAGAAAAGTACCTTAAGCTCAATCAGGAAGACGTGGACCGGGTGACTCGGGCTATGGCTCTGGCAGGCCAGTCTGCTCACATGGAGCTGGCAAGAATGGCCGTTGAGGAAACCGGAAGGGGAATCCTCGAAGATAAGGTCACCAAAAATATCTTTGCGACTGAGTCCATCTACCACTCAATCAAATACGATAAAACCGTCGGTGTGATTGAGGACAATGAGGAGGAGGATTTCATGCTGGTGGCTGAACCCGTCGGTGTTGTCTGTGGTATTACACCCGTGACAAACCCCACCTCTACCACCATGTTCAAGTCCATTATTTCTGCCAAGACACGTAACCCTATTGTTTTTGCTTTTCACCCTTCGGCTCAACAGTGTTCAACAGAAGCGGCAAGAATTGTTCGCGATGCAGCTACTGAGGCAGGAGCGCCTGAAGATTGCATACTCTGGGTAGAGTATCCATCGCTGGAGGCGACTCAGAAGTTGATGACCCATCCCGAGATCTCAGTTATTCTCGCCACCGGTGGTTCAGGTATGGTCAGAGCCGCTTATTCCTCTGGCAAACCGGCCCTGGGGGTGGGGCCGGGTAATGTGCCCTGTGTTATTGATCGCACTGCCAATATCAAGCAGGCCGCCAATGATCTGGTGCTGTCCAAGAGTTTTGACAACGGCATGATCTGTGCGTCCGAACAGGCTGCCATAGTACACGACGAAGTTTACGCTTCTTTCAAGGAAGAAATGAAGAGGCTTAATGTCTATTTCACCTCTCCCAAAGAGACCGATCGTCTGTCTGAGGTGGTCATTATTGATGGCCATGTCAACAGTAAGATTGTGGGTATGAAACCATCCGATATTGCGGCGCTGGCAGGGATCAAAATACCGCAGGAGACAAGGGTGATTGCGGCTGAGATTGAAGGGGTCGGACCTGAGTTTCCTCTGTCCCGCGAGAAGCTCTCACCGGTACTCGGTTTTCTCAAGGCCAGAGATACCCAGCATGGGATTGAGCTGGCCGATCAGATGCTGAATTTTGGCGGTCTGGGGCATTCGGCTGTTCTGCACGCCCAGAATGATGATGTGATTGATGAGTTCTCGCTGGCGATGAAGGCCGGTCGTATCATCATTAACTCGCCAAGCACCCACGGTGCCATTGGTGATATTTATAACACCAACATGCCTTCCCTGACTCTGGGCTGTGGCACTTATGGCGGGAACAGTACGACGTCCAACGTTTCTGCGGTTAACCTGATCAACGTCAAGCGTGTTGCCAAGCGCAGGGTTAACATGCAGTGGTTCAAGGTGCCCAGAAAAATCTATTTCGAAGCCAACTCTCTACAGTACCTCGAAAAAATGCCCGACATCTCTCGTGTGTTTATCGTAACTGACGAAGTGATTCAGGATCTGGGCTATGTTGAGAAGATTCGTTACCACCTGAGGAAACGCCCGGTGCCAGTGCAGGTGAGGGTGTTTAATCAGGTTGAGGCCGATCCAAGTCTGGCGACTATTCGTGAGGGTGCCGAGGATATGGCGCTTTTCAATCCCGACGTTGTGATTGCTCTGGGTGGCGGCTCACCCATTGATGCAGCCAAGGGTATGTGGTTGTTCTACGAACAGCCAGAAGCTGACTTTGCGGGTATGGCCCAGAAGTTCTTCGATATCCGCAAGCGGGTATACAAGTTCCCGAAACTGGGCAAGAAAGCCAGACTGGTGGCTATTCCCACCACTTCCGGAACCGGCTCTGAAGTGACTTCCTTTGCCGTCATTACCGATAAAGAAAAAGGCATCAAGTATCCTCTGGCCGACTACGAGTTAACGCCTGATGTAGCCATTCTGGACCCGAATCTGGTGCTGACGGTGCCTAAAAAGGTGACCGCAGACACAGGTCTGGATGTCCTGACTCACGCACTGGAAGCTTATGTCTCTGTGATGGCCTCTGATTATACGGATGCGCTGGCTATGAAGGCGACTCAGATGGTTTTTGAGTATCTGCCCAAATCCTACGAAGAAGCTGATAAGGTGGCCAGAGAAAAGATGCATAATGCTTCCTGCATTGCTGGTATGGCCTTTGCCAACGCCTTTCTGGGTATCAATCACTCGATGGCTCATAAACTGGGGCACGAGTTCCATGTTCCCCATGGTCTTGCCAATGCGCTGTTGTTGCCTCATGTGATTGAGTACAACGGTTGTCCCAATCCATCCAAGGTAGCTTCTTTCCCGAAATACGATCATTACATTGCCCATGAGAAATATGCTGAAGTGGCCAAGGCTCTCGGCCTGCCCTGCAAAACTGCTGAAGAAGGAGTTAAATCTCTGGCTAATGCGGTTCGTCAGTTGATGAAACGGGTAGAGATGCCTTCGTCTCTGAGAGAATTGGGTATTTCCGAGAAAGGGTTTATGGAAAAGGTCAAAATGCTGGCGGATCATGCTTTTGAAGATCAGTGCACAACGGCCAACCCAAGAATGCCACTGGTCTCTGAGCTGGAAGATTTGTTGAAGAAAGCTTATTACGGTGAGTGATCTTGTTTTTACCGTGGGGCGTTCCACACATCAGCATTGAAGGCGGCTCTGAACTATCTGGAGTCACACTGGTTCAATGGACTATTGGCAAATACAAGAAATCAAAGGGGCGAAAGCGAAGAACGTTATCCGGCAAGATTGGCCAGAGAGGCTCCGATGTTTATGGCGTGCTCGCATATTGATTGGGTTAAAAACAGTTCGCAATAATCTATTATAATCTAAAGCTATCTAATATAATC
>NZ_JAHHPQ010000737.1:0-13083 GCF_024606245.1 Endozoicomonas sp. SESOKO2 | reverse complement strand
CCATAACTATTGCAGTGCTGTTGTCAGTCATAGTGACAGGAGCCGACCCCGTCGCAGTTGTCACAATTACTGCGGTATCGTTGTCAGCCATAGTGACAGGAGTTGCTCTCTTCACGGTTGTCATAACGATTGCGGTACTGTTGTCAGCCATAGTGACAGGAGTCGCTCCCGCTGCGGTTGTGATAACTATAGCGGTACTGTTGTCAGCCATAGTGACAGGTGTCGTTCCCGCCGCGGTTGTCACAACTATTGCGGTATCGTTCTTAGCCATAGTGACGGGGACCGTTTCATTAGCGATTGTGCTAACCATTGCAGTACCATTGACAGCGGTATTGGTGGGAACGGTCGTCGTTAAAGGAGTTGTTAAAGGCGTTTTTACAGGGGCAGAAAGAAAAGCACCCGTTGCACTATACCAGTTTAACTGAGGGTCCGGATAAATGCAGCCGGGATCCGTTTCATTGAATTTTTTACAGATATAAACCTTGAGGCGCATGTTATGTGTTCGACAATGTCCGTCTTTTCTGTTACGTACTGTGCTCGATTCCCCCGTTGACGTGGATAGGAAATAGTAGTGTTTTCCCTCTTTAAAGGTCACGTCGTCTTTTCCGGCAGCATGTTCAAGAAACAGAATACTAAGAAAAACCAGGCGTGTGGGTTTGCCGCATACGTAGCGGCTTGTGAATTTGTCTTGAGGATCATCTCCTATTTCACAATTCTCATAATAGGTTTCGTTGTCCGTTAGCCATACATTTTCATACATGGTTGAGGTTTGCCTATCGTGGCCACGCATCCTGACCACAGTGGGCAGATTAGGGCAAACAAAATACAGCTGTGAGTTTAACTTTACCGATATGCTCTTGTTCTCGGCCTTCGAATATAATTCGTCTATCCACCAGGCACTTTGGTAGACGTCACGAGCATCGCATGTCTGAAACAGATGGAATAATAACAGGAGCCCGAATAAGACAAATGGCATAGTATCTATCTGGTAGATAAGTCAGAATAAAAGTAGCAGACATGCCTTCACATCTTCAGAAAATTCCACACTTTCAAGTCTTCCTTCCCATGGGCAGCAAGGCCTCTGAAACCGACCTGACTTTGCTCCATAAAAAAACAGTTATCTGCTCATACTGAAGACCTTCCAAGGAATCACAAAATCTTACAAAAATAATTCAAGACTGCCGGGTAAGCGGGTATAATGCGCTCCCGATCAGGTTTGAATAATCTGTAGATGGCCGGTGGCAGCCCGGACGACATTCACAACAATAAGACGAGGAGCTCTCCATGGAAGTAGCTTTTTGGGATGGCAAACGCGCACCCGGTATATCTGATCATATTGACTTCGGAGCCTTCTCTAATCTCAGGGAAGTGATTGCAGATGCTGTCGACAGACACGGAGACAAGCCCGCGTTCACAGGGCTGGGATTAACGCTCAGCTTTAAGGAAGTGGATCGGCTGAGCGATCAGTTTGCAGCTTACCTTCAGCAACACACCGGACTGCAGCCCGGCGATCGCATCGCACTACAGATGCCCAACATTCTGCAATACCCGGTGGTGGCCTTCGGTGCCATCAAGGCCGGTTTGGTCATTGTAAATACGAACCCCCTCTATACCGCCAGAGAGATTAAGCATCAGTTTAATGACGCAGGCGTGAAAGCTCTGGTTTGCGTCAATATTGTTGGGCACCTGATCGAAGAAGTTTTGCCTGAGACCGGTGTTGATCACCTGATAGTGACAGATCTGGCGGATCTGTTGCCCTGGCCAAAGCGCTCCATAATCAACTTTGCCGTTAAGCACATCAAGAAAATGGTGCCGGCTTATAGCCTTCCAACAGCGGTACCTTTCAGGCAGGCCCTGGCACTGGGTAGCAAGGCAACCTACAAGCCACCCAGGCCGGCTCAAAAAGAAGACCTGGCTGCTTTGCAGTACACAGGAGGAACTACCGGTGTCGCCAAGGGCGCCATGCTGACCCATAACAATCTGATCAGCAATGTTCTTCAGACAGTAGAGTTGAGAAGGCAGACAAAAGCTGATGGTAGTCCGGTTTCCAATCCTGAAGGTGATACCGTGGTAGCGCCGCTGCCTCTTTACCACATCTATGCCTTTTCGGTTCATCTATTGTCTTACTTCTCTCTGGGGGGGCACAGTATCCTGATTGCCAACCCCAGGGATATTGATACGTTCATCAAAACCATCAAGCCCTGGCGTATTAATGCATTCATTGGCCTCAACACTCTGTTTGTGGGCTTGATGAATCATCCTGAGTTCAAGAATATTGACTTTTCTGATCTGAGAGTGACCAACTCCGGGGGTACGGCACTTCAGCAGGCCACAGCAGATCGCTGGCTCGAACTCACTGGTTGCCGAATCGGTGAAGGTTATGGTTTGTCTGAAACCTCTCCGATTTTGACCGCTAACCCTGCGGGTGATTTTGTTCAGGACGGCACAGTGGGTATTGCCTTACCGGGTACCGCTCTGAAAGTCATTGATGATGAAGGCAATGATTTACCTTTTGGTGAACGCGGTGAACTCTGTGCAAAGGGCCCCCAGGTCATGGCGGGTTACTGGCAGCGCCCTGAAGCCACTGCTGAAGTTCTGGACGACGGCTGGTTCCGTACGGGGGATGTAGCCATCATTCAGGAAGACGGTTATGTACGTATAGTTGACCGCCTGAAAGATATGGTGCTGGTATCCGGCTTTAATGTTTATCCCAATGAGATTGAGGATGTTGTCGCCAGACACGAAAAAGTTCAAAACTGTGCGGTGATCGGAGTGCCTGATGAGAAAACAGGTGAGGCAGTAAAACTCTTTGTTATTCCCCAGGATGACAGTGTTACCGAGCAGGAGTTAAAGGATTATTGCCGCAAGAATATGACAGCTTATAAAGTGCCCAGACAGGTAGAGTTCAGAGTAGAGCTCCCGATGACGCCTGTAGGCAAGGTATTGAGGAAAGATCTTCGTGCACAAGAGCTGAAGAAGCTGGAAACAGTTTGATACAGTCATCGCTCTCTGCTTTAAGCCTCATTTTAGCCTTGATAGACCAGTGGCATAGACTCGTAATGAGTCTATGCCACTGGTGAGTAATAAAACTATTGCGGCTAAGCGTATGATTTAATTCGATTGGTCGTATGATTGGCTATTAAAAAGTTGTTGTTTTTTTCTTGATTCGTCAATTGTTATTTTTTTGTATCATAATTTATGTACGACACTGTTTACAGTTAGTCATTGCAATGGTACTTTTGACGCTTTCTAAATAATACCTATCCTGGTTTTTTCTAATGAATATTTTTGAAGAGTCACTGAATATCCTGAAATCAAAAGTGCAGTTGCGTAAATTGTTTCAAGGTATGCATGTTGAAGATATAGAAAGTGTTATCAAGCGCGTAGAAGCGATCCATGAAGAAAAAGTGCGTGAGCACAATGAACAGAAGGAACAACAAGGGCGCAAAAGAGAAGCTGTTGAAAGTATTCTGGGTCAAATGCATGAAAAAGGTCTGACCCTCGAAGATCTGGCGGCTTCTGCCGTTGCCGAGAAAGTCAGAAAAGGAAAGCCAAGACAGCGTTATCAGTTTCAATATGAAAAAGGAGATGGCTCTGTGGTCAGCTGGGAAGGTGCTACCACAGGTCGTATCCCGGCAGAGTTTACTGAGTATCTCTCAAAAACTGGAAAAGAACGTAAAGACTGTATTGTTGCCGAACTTTAATATTCTTCAGCTCAGAAGTTATTATTACTTGGCCTGATAGATAGCCAGGAACTCAAATAAAAAAACCGGATGACTCCGGTTTTTTTATTAATCGGATTTAAGATCAGAGACGTTGCTTGATCATTTCTTTCAGTGCGCCTTCTTCGGTGAAGCCTCTTAACACTTCATCAGGGAATACCAGTGCCGGTGTTCCACGAATGCCAAGCTCCTGTGCCAGACGCAGGTTCTCATCAAGTTGCTGAGTGACAGACTCGTCCACTTTCAGATTGTCAGCCTCAATGCCCTCTGCTTTCAGTGCAGCTTTAATAGTGCTGCTGCTATGTCTGCCAGGCTTGGACATCAGACGCTGGTTAACAGGCAGGTATTTACCCTTGTCCTGCTTAAAGGTGGCCAGGGCCATTTCCGCAGCTTCGCGAGACTCAGGACCGAGGACAGGGAGTTCCTTGATGACAATTTTTACGTCAGGGTTCTCTTTAACAATTTTCTTCAGAATAGGATCCTGACGCTTGCAGAAGCCACAGTTGTAATCACCAAAGTAGGCAATAGTCACCTTGGCTTCAGGATTGCCCATAATGGGGTTCTCAGGGTTCTCAAAAAGCACTTTTTGACGGGCTTCCAGCATCTGCTTTTCGGCATTCTGCTGAGCGGCGATTTCTCGCTTTCTTAGCTCGTTCATGGCTTCAACCAGAATGTCCGGGTTTTCTATCAGGGTTTTACGAACCAGCTCTCTGACTTCTTGCTGTTGCTGATCATCCAGAGGCTCTGCCTGAAGGTTGAGCGAGCCCATCAGTAAGGTGGTGGTGAGAATAAGAGTTTTTTTCATGGTGCTCTTCTGTGAGTCGGTATTTGTTTCCCTGAGTCGTTGCTGAAGCTCATGAGAGTGAGGTTCGCTTCAGGGGCGATATGGCTTTGATTGTCACTTTGTCATGATTAAATGGCAATGGCAAAGACTAATAAGCCGGGCTATCTGACTCTGGAGCCCTTCTGCTCGTATTACTTCGGGGCTCAGGTCATTTAACAGCGAAAAGCATTTCATCATGATTTTATGGGAAGCTTTTCAGGCTGATTTCATGAATTTACATGGATGTCGCCTTCTCGATAGCTGCTGTTACAGTGTCGTGGTCGAGAATAACCGGCAGCGGTATTCCTTCAGGAGCACCCGGACCGTAGATAATATTGAAGGGCACACCAAATCGTCCATTCTTCTGAAGGTAGGCATTAATTTCTTCTGAAGGACGGGTCCAGTCTCCCCGCATGGTCACAACAAAGTCCTGCTGTAGGAGACTGTTGGTGGGATCCCTGTCGATGACCCTGATCTTGTTGGCTTTACAAGTGATACACCAGTCAGCGGTGACATCAACAAAGATGACTTTTCCCTTAGCGACCGAGCTGGCAATTTCCTGCTCATTCAAGGTTTTCCAGGTTAGGTTGTCTGATGTTGATTGCTCCGGTGTGAAGAAACCGGTCGACCAGGCCCCGAAGAGAACTATCGCCATTGACAGAAATAATGAGGGCAGTAGCAATAATCCTTTTCCTGATTGAGGCATCAAACTGGTCAACAAGGCGTGCAGGATCATAAGGGTTGGAATCACGGCAATAATCAAAAGCAGATAGACTGGCAGGAATACCTGAAGCAGACTGATTAGCCACAGAGAAGTCACCAGCAGCATCAGTGCCAATATACGGCGAAGGTTGATCATCCACTGTCCGGGTTTTGGCATCCACTTCAACAAAGAGGGTCTGGCAGCAATCAGCAGATACGGAAGGGCAAGACCTATGCCCAGGGCAGTGAAAATGGCAAACAGGTTGAAGCTGTTAGTCGACAAGGCAAAGGCGACGGCGGTTCCCAGGAATGGAGCTGAACAGGGCGTTGCCAGAAGTGTTGCGAACATGCCCTGAACAAAGTGGCCTGCAGTACTGTTATCACCTGCTGTAGCCAGTTTAGTCGACAGGAAAGAAGGCAGGCGAATTTCAAACATGCCCATCAGGTTGGCAGCAAAAAGAGCAGTCACCACTACCATGAAACCAATAAACCACGGATTCTGGAACTGAATACCCCAGCCAATACTGTTGCCAGTCAGCTTGAGTATCCAGAGGAAGGTCGCCAGTAACCAGAAGGAGAAAATAATGCCTGCCGCAGAACTCAGAAACTGTTTACGAGTGAGGCTGGCTTCCTGACCTGATGCATGGAGTACGGAAGAGAGTTTCATACCAAGAACAGGAAGAACACACGGCATAAGGTTAAGGATCAGGCCGCCCAGTAGAGCCAGACCCAGTAATACTATCAGGCTTGCTGCACCGCTACCTCCAGACAGTGAAATGGCAGTACCCTCTTCGACAGGCAGTGTTTTTTCAAGGCCACTGTCTCCGTTGAGAAGGGTGACTGTGACAGATTCACCCGACAGGTTGTATTCACCCAACCAGCTTGACGCATTCATAATGGCCTGAAGCTGATTACCCACAATGGTCACTTCCGGCAGACTGAAGGTTATCTCTTCCTGGCCATCAATAATGACGTCAACGGCTTTTTCCCAGCCAGTTTCAGACTGGGCAGTGACAACAACCTTGTTGTTTTCTTTATCCCATACAACAGATTCTGCGCTTAGCCCTGTGTCAGGCATATTCGTCGGAACCCTCGAAAGCGCTTTATCGATCAGGAATGATGCTTGCGGGTCTGCTTTCAGATCAGTGGGGGTAAACTCCAGTTGAATCTCATAATCTGTCAGAACGCAGACCGTGGTGCAGGAAGACAGGCGCAGTCTGGCATTGATGGCGACAGGCTGACTCAGGTCTTTGACCTGAATCAGAAGAGGAAAAACAGTGCCGTTTTTATAGCCAAGTGTGTGCAGCCCCAGCATTTCTATGCGTTCCGGAACAGGCCAGAGCCACTCAACATTTTCTATATTACTGCTGCCTTGTGGCTCTTCTGTTCGCCAATCGATTTCGGGCGGAATTCCGGCCTCACCGGGTGATCGCCAGTAAGTCTTCCAGTCACCTGATAACTGCACTTCCAGTGACGCATAAAGTTGGCGGGTGGTTGGGTCTGCTTCACCAGAGAAGTGTAGCCTGACTCTGGCCTCAGGCTGTTGAGGGTTCACCAACCAGTCCGTTGACAGAGCATAGGCAGGTCGATTGAGCAGCGAAAGAAGGAGTACCAGACATAAGCTGAAGAGCATAAGCAGGGTATTTTTTCTGCTGTTTTCCGGAGCGGTTGAAGTGCAGCTCGTCTGTGAGTGCTGATTAAACGATCGTATTTTCATGTATATCCCGATAAATTCAGGCAAACCTCAAGTCAGTTGAGTAGGGCCAAAGACTGGACGGTACAAAAAAGACCTGAGTCTATCTCGACATTGGCACCTTAGCCTGAAAAAACATTGTCAGGGTAAAATGTGGCCGACCAGCGGCCGACCTCTATCAGTCCTATGGAGAATACGTTGGGCTCTGGTGACTGGATTCAGGAAAATGACTTTTCTTTGAAATTTTTTTTCTGTTTTCTTATTCACTTCGGCTTCTAAGTTGTCGCCATGCGGATGCTGTGGCTGGCCTTTGTTCGTGTATTTATTCCTGACTTGAATTCTTTGAGTGTAAAAGCTATGAAATCAACCAACAGCTGGCTCCCATCTGAAATATCAGTCGATTGCACTTTTAGAGAAACAAGCCCAAGGTTTGCAAAAAAGTGTCGTTCAATGCCTGCTTCACTGCAAAAGCTTTGTGCAATCGTTAATAGCCTTTGCTATTGGCTGCGATCAAGGCGGCTTTGATAGGCTCAACACCCGGCTTGATCAGATTTCTATGTTGCGGTCAATTTTTTTGAGTCCGGGTGACTATTGTGAGAAATCCGCCCATTGGCAGGGGGGCCGGTGTTTGGCTGGCACTCATTGGTAGAAAGGTGTGGTAAGTGTTTTCAACAAAATAACTGATTAACACACTGAATTACTTGTGGATAACTCATGAAGTGCCTGAGATTACAGGGTGTTTTTGCATTGGTTGAAAAATAATCAGACGAGAGTGCCTTGGGTATATCAGGTCTGATGAAATCAGTATATATACGTTATTTGTTGTTTATTAGATAACAAAATTTTGTGCATAACCTGCTTCAATAATTGTTTTTTTGAGACTGTGTTCAAAGCTGTAGCCTGCTTAGAGCAGGCTACAGGCAGAAGTCTCAGTGATTACGATCCACATCAAAAGCTGCAAAAGCCTGCTGAACCGGCATGATTTCCATAGCATTAATATTGACGTGGGCCGGCCTGCTTGCGACCCAATAGATGCTTTCGGCGATATCTTCTGCTGAAAGGGGTTTCATGCCCTCATAAACGGCATCGGCTTTAGATTGATCTCCATCGAAACGCACGACTGAAAATTCAGTTTCTGCCATTCCGGGTGCGATATTGGTCACTCTGATGCCAGTCCCCAGAAGGTCAGAACGAAGATTCAGGGAAAACTGTTTTACAAACGCCTTGGTACCACCATAAACATTGCCACCAGGGTAAGGATAAGTCCCGGCAACCGACCCCAGGTTTATAATACTGCCACTGTTGTTTTTCTTGAGGGCAGGTAAAAGAGCATGAGTGATTAAAACCAGTCCTTTAATGTTGGTATCAATCATGTTCATCCACTGTTGTGTATCACACTGGTCGGCCGGTTTAGTGCCCAGGGCCAGACCGGCATTATTGATCAGAGTATGGATGTCTGAAAAAACTTCCGGGAGAGTGCTTACCGCTTTTTGAATCGCAGCTTCATCTCTCATATCAAACACGAGGCAGTGAACCGGGCAGGATGCTGAGAGTTCCCTGGCCAGTGATTCCAGACGTTTTTTTCTTCTGCCGGTAATTACCAGCTGCCAGCCTTGTTCAGTGGCAAAACGACGGGCACAGGCTTCACCAAAGCCGGAAGTGGCTCCGGTTATAAATACAGTTTTCAAGCTCAAGGGGGGCTCCTTGGAGGTCAGATCGGGTCTTTTTCATCTTCCTTATTATGTCAGATTCCCAGAATTATTATTTTTTTAGTGTCAGCGAGACTCCTGGCCATTGCTGTTGCGTAGCCTAATGTCTTCTATAGTGAGTGTCGATTACTGATTCCTTCATTGGGGTACTCCACTATGACTGTTCCACGCAGCAAGATAACGAACGAACAGGTTCACAGAGGCCAGGCCGTTTATTCAAAGGGAGTTCTGAACATCTATGATATCGCCGTACTGGGTATCTCCAACCGCCTTGTCTGGCAATGTCCGACACCCATACTTTTGGACTGGTTTAATCAGCATGTCAGCAACCCGCATCTGGATATAGGTGTGGGCACGGGCTATTTCCCTGATCACTGCCAGTTCCCAACCTGCCGACCATCGTTGACATTGGTAGACCTTAACACCAACTCGCTTGACTACGCTGGGCAGCGATTAAAAAGATATCAACCCAGTACTCTGGTGCATAACGTTTTTAAACCTTTTACCACCTTGCCGGTAAATAGCTTCAGCTCGATTAGCATTAACTATTTACTGCACTGTCTGCCCGGCAGCATCCATAGCAAAGCTGTCGTGTTCGACCACTTTAAGCCATTGCTGAATGAAGGTGGGAAATTGTTTGGTGCCACCATTCTTCGTAGTGGAGTAACTCGTACTTTGCTAGCGAAAGCTCTTATGGGCATATACAACCGGAAGGGGATTTTTAGCAATCAGGAAGATCATCTGGATGGGCTAGAGCATGAATTGTGCTCAAGATTTAATAGTGTGGACATTCAAGTGACGGGTTGCGTAGCTCGTTTTGTAGCCATCAATAAATAAGTGCAGGAATAGATCTATACCTATAATGAGAACACCCTCTGGTCTGCTGTTGATCCTATCGACTCTGTACACAAAGTATCCCACGGCTTAGCCGGGAGTGATCAGGCCCGAAGGCCTGATGTCAAAGAGAAGTTATCCGAAATCGCTGGCAGGTGTGCTACCACCGACTACTGGCTGGCTGGAAGTTGCACCCCGTGGCACGCGGATGTCTTCCACAAGAGTCTGGATATGCTTGGGGGGGGCCGCAGTCAGATGACAAACCACCATGGATACACTGAAGTTGATCAGCATGCCCAGTGTGCCAATACCTTCCGGAGAGACACCAAACCACCAATTTTCTGCTGTGTTGGCAGCGGGGTTGATGAATTTGAAGTAAACGATGTAGGCGAAGGTGAATGCCAGGCCAGTGACCATGCCGGAAATAGCCCCTTCACGGTTCATACGTTTATAGAAGATGCCCATCAGGATGGCCGGGAAGAAGGAGGCCGCAGCCAGGCCAAAGGCAAATGCCACCACTTGTGCGACAAAGGCCGGTGGATAAATACCAAACAAACCTGCAATAACAATGGCTACGCCTGCGGCGATTCGGGCAGCCAGCAGTTCCTGCTTGTCAGAGATATTTGGCATCAGGTTCTTTTTCAGCAGATCGTGAGACACCGAGGTTGAGATCACCAGGAGCAGTCCCGCAGCTGTTGAGAGTGCAGCAGCCAGCCCGCCTGCCGCAATCAGGGCTATGACCCAGCCTGGCAGCTGAGCAATCTCGGGGTTGGCCAGAACCATAATATCGCGATCAACATACAACTCATTCTCACCGGCAGATGGATGGTTGGATACCAGACGTTCGCCGCTTATACCTCGCTCAGAAGTAAACTGTGGTTTGCCTTCCATTGGTCGACCGTCAGTGTACTGGATTTTTCCATCTTCATTCTTGTCGATCCAGGCAATCAGACCGGAGTTTTCCCAGTTGGAGAACCATTCGGGCAGATCTTTGTAATTGGATTCACTCACGGTATTCAGCAGATTGATTCTTGCAAAACTGGCCACAGCAGGGGCTGTCGTATAAAGGACAGCGATGAACAACAGGGCATAACCAGCAGACTTACGAGCGTCACGAACCGTCGGGGTGGTGAAGAATCTGACAATAACGTGAGGCAAGCCTGCGGTACCGACCATCAGTGCCATGGTGATAAAGAACACATCGATAGTGGATTTAGAGCCATCTGTGTATTGTTTGAAACCCAGTTCCGTCGAGAGCCCGTTCAGTTTTTCAAGAACCGATTGTCCGGTACCTGTTACCTCACTGCCAAAGCCCAGCTGGGGAATGGGGTTGCCGGTAATCATGATGGATATGAAAATAGCAGGAATCATAAAGGCAAAGATCATCACACAGTACTGTGCGACCTGAGTGTAGGTGATCCCTTTCATACCCCCCAATACGGCGTAGAAAAAGACAATACCCATACCGATCAGAACACCCATGGTGATGTCCACTTCCAGGTAACGTGAGAATACGATGCCAACGCCTCGCATTTGGCCTGCTACATAGGTAAAGGAGATGAAGATGACGCAGATCACTGCCACTACACGCGCAGTCTGCGAATAGTAACGCTCACCCACAAAGTCCGGCACTGTGAACTTGCCGAACTTTCTGAGGTAGGGAGCCAGACACATGGCCAGCAGCACATAACCGCCGGTCCAGCCCATCAGGTAAACCGCTCCGTCACGACCAACAAAGGAAATAATACCGGCCATTGAAATAAAGGAAGCGGCAGACATCCAGTCGGCCCCCGTTGCCATACCGTTAGCGACCGGGTGAACGCCTTTGCCGGCAACATAATATTCACCCGTGGACCCTGCCCGTGACCAGATAGCGATGGCAATGTAGAGGGCGAAAGAGGCGCCGATGAAGAGGTAAGTCAGCATTTCAGTGCTCATGCTTCTTCCTCCTCTTCATAGACATTGTATTTATGATCCAGACGGTTCATCTGCCAGGCATAAACAAATATCAGTATCACAAAGGTGTAGATAGAACCCTGCTGGGCGAACCAGAAGCCCAGAGGGAAACCGCCCAGCTGAAACTGGTCAAGGTGATCAACGAACAGGATTCCGGCGCCGTAGGAAACTGCAAACCAGATGACGAGAAGGCTGAGTAACAGGCGGATATTCTCGCGCCAATAAGCGGCCGCTGCCGCTTTCCCGGGGTCTATAGGTTGTGCCACTGTGGGATTCTCCCATAATTATTATTGGTATCAGAGTCAGCGATCTATGAGTCTCGCAGGTGCAGTGACCACCATAGCAGGATATGCCGTATCTGCCTTTTCGACTTTAGGCTAATAAGAGGTATTGTGCCCATTCTCACTCTGTGACCCACAGGGTCTAAAAGCATGGGAGCCAGTAATTTGCGACACCCTCAAACAGCTTGAATCCTTGCGGGCTGACAAGAAATGGGTTCGACTGAGCTCCCACCGTATCAGCATTTTGTGATTTGTGCCGACCGTGTAGCAAGCGACACACCTGTCTTTATTATCCCCCCGGTGACTTTCATGGAAGATGTCGCCTCAAATTATGAAGCTAAATCACAATGCTGAAGAAGCTCTATCCATCAATTTCATTGAAGAATTCATCCAGATCCTCAATGCCTTGGGATTCATTCATGAGATCCTGCCAACTGTCAGGAGGCGTTCCCGCATTTACCAGTTTCTCAAACACCGAATATGCATCGGTCTTGCTACCGTAGGCACGTTTGGTTTTTTCGTCATTTACCCAAGCATATATGATGATTCTGGCTGCTTCGTCATAGCGGAAAAACAGCCGGTACTGTTGAAAAAACTTAGCTCGAAACCAGTGTTTTCTGGCTTTTCCAAGCGTCAAGCCTTGGCGGTATATAGGGTCAGAGGGATTGCTTGGAACCCGTTCAAACGCCAACTGGATTATTGCCGCCAGTCGTTTTGTGGCGTTTTTCTTTTGAAAGGAATCAGGATGCTGCTGTTTCAGTTTTTTGACCTCGACAGCCAAACTCTTGAGTTGTGCGACAAACATGGGGTGGGCCAGAATCGTCCAGCCATGAAAGTCATTACGGATGGAAGGCATTGCCGATCAATCCTCACCAAGAGTCTCATCAAGATCAGTATCAATCTCCCCAACCAGATCATTGAGCTTCCGGGCAAGCTCCGGGGAAACCGGCTTAAGTGTTTGGGGATGGTTTTTCATATCCTGCTCAAGAAAATCCAGGAAGCCTCCTATTACGGGGTCTCCCTCGTCACTCTGGTACTTGGAAAGCAGGACACTGCCATCGGAGCGAATCTCATACTGAAGCTTTTCCTGCTTGTTTAATTCCAGCGCCTTTCTGACCGAGGCCGGAATAGTCGTCTGGTAACGATCCGTCAGCGTGGATCGATCTACGAACACATTTTTCATGATGAAACCTTCGGGTGTTAACTATCAATTATCATAGTAATGCGAATGCATTACTGTGTCAAAATCGTGGTTGCGGCTAAAACAGTTATCAAGCGGGCACTGAACGCCCTGCTGACGGTAGTTCGGGGTTAAAAACAGTTCGCAATAATCTATTATAATCTAAAGCTATCTAATATAATC
>NZ_JAHHPQ010000736.1:0-3265 GCF_024606245.1 Endozoicomonas sp. SESOKO2 | reverse complement strand
AGCATACAGAAGTGAATCTGTTTGATCGCTTTGAATGGCCTGCAATGAGCCGTATTGTTATTCACCTGAAACTGGGTGTCCCCATCGGTCTGGCCATCTTTTTTGAAGCCAGTATCTTCTCGGCAGTGGCTCTGGTCATCGGCAAACTGGGAGCAGTGACCGTCGCAGGTCACCAGATTGCATTGAATCTCGCCAGCATGGCCTTTATGGTGCCGTTGAGTATGTCCATGGGAATAACCATCCGGGTAGGTCAGGCTTTGGGTGCCGGTGATCCTCAGGCTGCGAGATTCTCAGGGTATTCTGGTATCGTAGCGACCCTGCTGACTGCTACTCTGATAGCGGCTGTGATGTGGGCGTTTGCCGATGCTCTGACATCGCTCTATACCCAGGATGCTGCAGTTAAAGCACTGGCTGCCCAGTTGCTGATTTTTGCAGCACTCTTCCAGTACGCCGATGGTATTCAGGTTGCTTCCAATGGTGCCTTAAGGGGCTACAAAGATACCCGGGTACCGATGATCATAATTCTGATTGCTTGCTGGGGTATAGCCCTGCCACTGGGCTATACTTTGGGGCTGACGGATTTTATTGCCGATGAACCCATGGGCCCCCACGGGCTCTGGATTGGACTAGTACTGGCACTGACGCTTTCTGCTTTATTCCTGCTGCTCCGCTTCAGATCGTTGAGCAGGAGAGCCGTTGCAACGCAATTGTTTGCCATGAAAGTCAATTGAATAGTGAGAAGTCTGAGAGTCCAGTGCACACCTGCTCTGTCAGGGGCGGCTGTGTGATGCCGGATGGGATAAAACCAATAAAAATAAGATACGACACATCATGAGAATGTCCTGTTCGGGCAGACTTGTCAGGCGTTTGCTATGATCAGTCGGTGCATGTTTAGTCTTGGTTGCTCAGAATCAAGCTGACGAATTCCCCAGACTTTTAGTGCATGATTAAGGTGACTTTTGTCGTTCGTTTTTAAATTGATTCTAAAAAAAGTCGCTTGACGTTTTTTGCTCTTTCCCTGCATCCGTTTTACTGAACAATGAAAAAAGAGTTATTTATGAAACCCCTCATGCATAGGCTTTTTTTTACGCTGCTTTTATTGTCCACAATTACCCTCAATGTTCGTGCCGATACCTGTCCCAGGGACATGCAAGCTGATTGCGGCTCTGGCATTATGAAAGATGCTGGCGAATCAGCGGCAGACATCGTTAAGGCTGCTCATCCCAATGTTTTGGTGTGCATGCCTTCCGGCCAAGGAGTAGATGCTGGCAATGTAATTGGTAAGGTCATCCCGGGAACCGAACCCGGTTCCTCTGTCTGTGAATACCCGCGATTAATCAATGCTACAGTCGTGGACACACAGGTCACCGCCAAATTCGATTGGCTTGACACAACTTATGAGCAGCTTGCCACCTGGCTCACTTCCTTTGCTCATATTGAAAAAAACGGCAACAGCTATTATTACGTGTCCAAGGGCACAGACCAGAACACGGGGCACCCGGACATCTGCGTCCAGTCTACTCCCGGCAAAGGGTTTGAATTTGGATATGAAACTGTATCAGATAATGGTCAGAAGTCATGCGGGTTATTTGTTGGTGCGCTGTATTTATCACCTTTCTTCCGTACTCCAGGCGACCAGACCGATGGCGATAGGGTCAGCACTAGCGATAGAGGGAGTGATAGAGAGAGTGGTAGCAACAGCTATAGCGACGAAGATGATTTCTGCTCCAAATGTGAGAGTGAATCGTTCCATTCTGACTGCCCCAGATGCGAGTGCAGTGTAGAAAAGTTCTCTACCAAATGTGATCTGTGTAATGGTAATGGCTGCGGCATTTTTCGGTGCTCTCTTTTTACAGGTTGGGCTGATTGCCCCGAGAATTCTCACGTCTGCGACCATATTACCTGCCCCGGTTTTAGCTGCCCAAAAAAACCCGTCTGTTGCAGGAAGCGCTGTCACAAGAAACCAGCGGGTTAGCTACTATTCGCCGGTTAAAAAAAATCAGGCCTCAGAGTCCTGGTTGAGCTGCATGCGTTGCCTCTTCTATAATGCCGCCTTCCAGTTTTCAGTGAAGTGCTCATTGCCACTTCATGAGGCCCATGAGTGACCCCATGACAAAGACCAAAGTATTAACCGGTATTACCACCACAGGCACGCCGCATCTGGGCAATTATGTGGGGGCTATCCGTCCTGCGATTGAAGAAAGCCTTGACGAAAACATTCAGTCCTACCTGTTTCTGGCTGACTACCATGCCCTGATCAAGGGGCGTGACCCCAAGCGAATTCATCAATCCGGGTTGGAAATTGCTGCTACCTGGCTGGCCCTGGGTCTTGATACTGATCGAGTCACTTTCTATCGCCAGTCTGATATCCCGGAAATCATGGAGCTGAACTGGATTGTGGGTTGTATGACCGCAAAAGGTCTTATGAATCGTGCCCATGCCTACAAGGCTGCTACCCAGACCAATCAGGAAGCGGGCGAGTCTGATCTGGACAAGGGCGTCCTGATGGGGCTGTTTAATTACCCGATTCTGATGGCGGCGGACATCCTGATGTTCAATGCCAACCGTGTTCCAGTCGGCCGTGATCAGGTTCAGCATCTGGAAATGGCTCGGGATATTGCGGGTCGAATGAACCATCACTACAAGACTCAATTTGTGCTGCCAGAAGCCGTAGTGGGTGAAAACACGGATGTTCTGAATGGTCTTGACGGCCGCAAGATGAGCAAGAGCTACGACAACACCATTCCGTTGTTTGTGCCTGAGAAAAAGCTACTCAAGCTGATTCGCAAGATTAAAACCAACTCTCTGGAGCCAGGTGAACCTAAAGATCCGGAAACCTGTACTCTGTTCCAGATCTTCTCAGCCTTTGCGACGGAAGAAGAGGTGGCTGAAAAACGTGAGCAGTATGAAGCCGGTGCTGGTTGGGGGGATTTGAAAAATGAACTCTTTGATTACATCAACAATCTACTCAGGGACCCTCGAGAGCGTTATAACGATCTGATGGCTGACCCGGCATTCATTGAAGCTGAGCTGAAAAAAGGTGCGGACAAGGCCCGTGCTGAAGCAGCGCCCTTCCTTCAGGATATTCGCAATAAAGTGGGTATCCGTCCTTTTGCCTGATTTTCGGGGTTTACAGTCAGCCCACGGGGCTGGCTGCATCCGACAAAAATTTAACCTCCGCTTGTCTCTGATGCATCTTTCCAAAAGACGCTACCTATAGCCGAAAGAGTGCTCCCTGCGACTTGGCAGGGAGGTGAATTTCGTC
>NZ_JAHHPQ010000735.1:0-5112 GCF_024606245.1 Endozoicomonas sp. SESOKO2 | reverse complement strand
TGCTCAAGTTCAATCTTGCTGATCAGACCTTCACGCAGCAGAGCGATGATCCTGTTACCACTGGCAGAATGGGTAGCAAAATATTCCGAGAAGCTTTTCAGGTTCTCTGGTTCATGTTCAACGAAGCTGATGGCCGCTTTGCCTAAACCGCGAATTTCGTCGTCGTATTCTTGTGCCCCTGTTTCCATCTCATACATTGCCCAGAGCGTCAGAGTCTCGAGTTCTATGAGGGCATTCCGGGGTTGATCTGCTAAAGGCTCGAGCCGGGATTCCGGCAAAGTCGTTTTCAGGCTCTTGAATACCTCTACAATTCGACTGGCCTGTTTAAAAGTCAGTTTGTTTCCGACCATTGCCTGCAAGCGAATCGGTGCAAATTCATCGTCAAAATCGAAAGTCGCAAGCAATGGCGTTGCCTTACCACTTTCTCTCGCCGCATCTGTCAGGCCCAATGCGACTCCGAGGGCTTGTTGTTTGAGAGGGTGCTGCTGAATGAAGGCGGCCATCGCAGCCCGAACTTCTGCCTGCCTCGGTGTGTACTGGAAGGGACCGTCGTCATTTTTGACGGCTTCCCTGGCAGCCTTCAGGACATCCTTCATTCTCTCAATGTCTGCTTTCCTGACTTCAATTTCACTTTCCAGACGGGCCCTTTTATGAATCAGTTGCCGGATCTTGTTGCTAATAACATTACTACTGCCCGGTTGTAACTGTTTGATTTCTTTGTTATGTGCGGTTTTAGCCTGCTCATCAATGTTACCGGGATCTTCAATCTCCTGTTTCTTGCGATCCGGATTCTCTCGTGCATTCTTCTCTTCATGCCGTGTATGGGTCACTTCCATACTTTTCCTGTCCTGCTCACGCAGGAATTCTGTGACCTGAGAGTGCTTTTCTCTGGTTAAAGTCAATTCAGACAATACTTCATTGTTTTCATTGTAAGCTTCCTGAACAACAGCATCTGTTTTGGCTCTCAGTTTCTGAACAATTTTATCTCGACTTTCTCTACTGTCCCCTTGCGGAGAATGTCTGATGTCCTCCACTCGTTCTGGCAGGAAATGTGTAATGTCCTTTACTCGCTCCTGAAGGGGTTGCTCGTCACCTGCAGCCAGATCGAACTTGATCTGAAGTTCTTTCATTGCTTGATTGAGAGCTCTGTCACCTTCATCCGAGATACTTTTCTGGACAGCACGGGTTCCGGCATATAAATATTGTTTGACAAGGATAGCATCCAGTTTTTGATTAGCCGTCTCCAGCTCACTTTCAGCGTCTTCTATTGCTCGCCATGCAGTCGCTACCTCACGATCAAGAACGTATCGGGGTTTGGGTCCGAGGCGAGCTATTTGTCTGTCAAGCTCATTTTCAATGGCTGCGATATGCTCATTGACGTCAGCAACACCTGCTTTGAAAACTTCTTCAGACAGCTGTTGGAGTTTTTTGTTTATTAGAATGTTTTGGTCTTCTATAGTGGCGTCATCTTTATAATTCTCAATGTTGATTTGATGAGCAATTTCATTATTTCTGACTCTTTTGACATCTTTATCGCCATAGACTTCGCCTACTTCTTCCATTAATGCCGAAATTTCGTTGCTAATAGCATACTTGTTGTCAGAAAGGTGAATATCGTCTTCTAATATTATCCCCAGATCATTGGCCAGTTTAGCAAGGAAAGTCCTGCCTCTTTCTTTAGCCGCATTGCTTACAGTGAAGCAGATATGCAGTTTGGCCTCTATCTCTTTAAACAGCTTTATCTGTTGTCTAATGGCTCGCTCATTCGCATCTTCGACATAAAACGTAAGATGCCTTTTAAGATTCTCGTATTTTGTTGCCCTCTGTTGGCTCGCATGTGTAATGTCTTCTTTCCAGAAAGTTTGTACTATCGCATCCAGCATGGAGTCTGATAAATCATTGTTTTCGAGTTTTGTACGAATCCTGTCAAGTCTTGTTGCTTTGTCATCACCTTCATTGACATTGATCCCGAGTATTTCCTCTACGGTTTTCAGTACCACCTGCGCATCTCCCTCTACCCGCTGCCTGCTTGCTGTGATATATGCCTGAATTTTTTTAGAAATGGTGTGACGACGGTAATACACATCGTTCTCACTATTGGCGTAATGCATCTTCAGGGAATTTTCCACAGCAGTCAGTTTCCCAACGACTTCGGGCTTGGCTTTGGGGTGACCTGGTGTTCCGATGTCTTTTAGTTCTTCTTCCAGCTCTTTAAGTTTAAAAAGCTTGAAATAGACTGTTGATTCCAGGGTGTCGCGGTCTTTCAGTCTGGTTTCAACATCACTCAGCTCAATACCAAGAACTGCTGCCAGAGCAACTTTTCTGATCCTTGTGTAAGAATCCTCCCTATTGCGTTGATTGTTCATTTCATAAAGTTTTTGACGCATAACTTCCTCTCTGAGATTCATTCCGGCAAGTGATGCAAGGATGCTTTCTTGTTGAACCTCAATATCTGCGTTGCTATCAAAATTCGGAATCTTCAAATGTGTAGCAATGGTTGCATAGCGGGCTTTGATTTCAGCTTCTTTTCCAGCATCTTTTCTGGTGCTCTGTTGTTGAAGATACAGTTGAAAGAAAAGGGCATCCCTTTGCTTAAGGTGCTGTAGAATGGCCTGGTGACGGGCTTCGAGGTCAGCTTCGTTGTTCGGTCTCAGAGCGAGCTGACCTTCAATAGTAGTCAGTCTGCGCAGGGTCTCCTCGTCGGCCTGTTTTGTCTTGTGTTGAATATGCTGTATTTGCTGTTGAATCGATTGAAAGCGGGCATCCAGATCGTTTTCATCGACCGGGGAAATACCGAGCTGGCCTTCAATGCCTGCCAGTTTTGCTTTTACAGCTTTATGATCAAACTGGCCTGTTGCGGCAATCGCCAGGTTGATTTCATGAATTTTTATACTGATCAGTTCGGCTTGTTTTACCAGTGGCAGAGTATCATCCCAGTCGTCCATACCAAGCTGTGTGGCCAATTCAAGGTTGCGAAGCTTTATAAGCTCATCGTCAATTTCCAGCTTGAGTGGTTGGACTCTCAGTTTTTCCTCATAACTGCCAATGGCTCGCTGTAGCCGTTTGCTTAGCCCGCTGAATCTGCCTTCTCTTTCCTGTAGCTCATCCAGCTCAATTTCCATCTCATGCAGCTGAGTGGTCATGTCACCAATGACTTTGTGAGCAAACTTTGCGCCTTCGTCAAAAGCAAAGCTCTGCATCAGTTCCGCGACCGACTCTACATCTTTGCGAACATTCTGAACAAAATATGGGTTAGTCAGGAGTTCTCTGAGCACGGGTTTGAAGCTGAAGTGTTTTTCCAGTTGAACCTGCATCCAGATTGGCGTAATAACAGATGAAGTGACCCGGATGTGTTTTGTGGTTGAGAATTCAAATTCGTCGGTTTCATCCTGAGCAGCAACGGCCAATGCCTGCCGAAGAGATTCATAGTATGTCAGCGTCGACAGTTTAAATACGTTAAGTTCAGCATCGTGCTGTACAGCCAATTTGGCAGAAAACTCCTCCAGCAGAGCCATCTGCCTGCTTCGAATGATGTATTGGTAGCTTTTGACCTTGTTTCTTTTAATCTTTGTAGTGTAGTCATTATCATTAGCGTCAAATTCTTCCCAGTGCCTTTGGAGGCTCTCCACAAAAGCGACATCGGTCGGATTGTGTTTCTGACCGTGGAAAACAATAATCTCTCCCGGAGCCTCAGTTACTTCCAGTTTCGGATAACCCTCAGGAACTGGATAAACCTGTGTGTTGTCCTCGACGTGTACAACATATCCGACGGGTTTCTGGTACGACAACAGATCATCCAGAGCTTCCTGTTGTAAATTTTCCCCCAGAATATGGACCTGGGTATAGGCAGAGGTGGCCGCTGCGAAAAGCACCTCATCATTGACAAAGAGCGACTGACCCAGACGCTGCAGTTCAGGAGGCTGATCGCTGGCAGCGATAAGACGCATGAAGGTGCGCCCGTTCACTTCAACTTCCTTTACCCTAATAGTGGCAAGGACGTCATAGTGATCAGTTGAACGAAGGCTTCCTCCTCTTTGATTCGCACCTTTGAGCACCCCGACTAGTTGTATGGGGCTGGCGACTCCCGTTAAAGGTTCTAATTGCAGGTCGTCACCTAATTGAGCACGAACTGCTGCCACTGAATCAGGGTCGGTCATCCCGCTTCTGACTTCAATGAGCAGTTTTTTGTCTTTCAGGCAATGCGTGAACCTGAATACCTCCTCAGCACCGACCTTCAGGACTTTGGTGTATTTCTCAGCAATGTCATGCTCGTCTGTTTCAAACAGGTTAACAGTGGAAACACCACCCTCAATACCAGAAAGAACGTCTGTGAAGCCTGCGGAAGGAACATCATTACCCACTCTGGCTTGAGTCTGAACAGGGTAGGTGGTGGTAGATTTGGGTATTGGCTGACGGGCATCACCGAAAGTTGACTTAAGCAGAACCTCATTCTGGGTAATAATCGCTTGTCCACTGCCCGAAAAATCAACAGAATGTGTCTGTAGCCTTCGCGCGGCCAGTGCCTGTGTAGTAATAATGGAAGAGCTAATGGCAATGGTCACTGCAATGCTTAATGCATTGGGGCGAGTATATGTCATTTTACTACCTCAGAGCCGGGTACTTCTATTACCGCGAAAAGCGATGGCCACATCGGGTGAGGAAGAGGGTTTCCAATCGCTCGCGGCTGTCAGCGGGTCATGGCTGCAGGTAGAAATCTTGATTGTGGGGTATTTCTTTTAATGACCATGAACATTCTGATCATCGCCCTGTTGCCAATCATAGAAGGCACCCGGAGTGTAGGAGTACGGAGTGCTTTCTGCATGGGAGAATGACCATTTAGGCACATTGTCCTTGAAATATTTCTCCCAGCCATTCTCAAACATCTTCATGGTTCGATCACGTCGTTCACGGAACTGAAGATAATTCTCGTTTCGTGTCCAGCCATACATCACGTTGTTTGCTTTAACTCGGCTGACATACTCTTCATCCGTTTCATTGAAGCGTTGGGGCGTGGCAATGGCAGTTCGTTTCAGATAGTCCGCTTCCGTTTCGCCCACGCCTCTCCAACGATTGATTTTGTCAAGACTGCGGCCCAGAGGTCCGCCCAGCCAT
>NZ_JAHHPQ010000734.1:0-1071 GCF_024606245.1 Endozoicomonas sp. SESOKO2 | reverse complement strand
AAATTCATACATTAACAACACGCTCAAAAATGATGCTTCAATGGCAAAAGCATGGCATCGCCGGTTTGCTTCATCACACCAGGCGCTAATAAAAACAATCGTCACCGCAAAAGATAAAGATAAACTCCAGAAATGGTTGAAGCGTTTCACAAAGGATGAGTCATTAGTCAAGTCAGTCATGGATCGTCATGAGAGTATTTACTTTCCTGCTCTGTTCTTTTTCACTCTCACCAAACTGATGTCTGAATGTAAAACATTTAAATTAGAGACGAAAGCCACCCTCCCTGTTAATAGTCGGAATTACCCCTCTTCCTTGAGCCCCGATGGCCAACATGTGATGCGCGAAATTGACGATAAAACCCTGAAAATCTACGGCCAAAAGGGCGATGGATCATGGAAAGAAGAAGCCACTATCTCCCATGAAGACAGAGTCAACTCAGCCACATTCAGCATCGATAGCCGCTATATAGTGACCACAAGTGGCTATAAAAAAACAGCGAAAATTTATGGCAAGCAGGACGATGGGTCTTGGGCAGAAAAAGCCACCATTTTCTATGACTACTCCATCGTCTCTGTCTCCTTCAGCTCCGATAGCCGCCATTTGGTGACCCACAGTGACGATTACAAGGTGAAAATACACAGCCAGAAGGACGATGGGTCATGGGCAGAAAAAGCCACTATTTCCGATGATGACAATATCCTCTCAACCACCTTGAGTGCCGATGGCCGCTATTTGGTGACCGCCGGTTTAGACGGCAGGGCAAAAATCTATGGCAAGCAGGACGATGGGTCATGGATAGAAAAAGCCATTATTTACCATGATAAACATGTCTACTTAGCCACCTTCAGCGCCGATGACCGCTCTGTGGTGACCATCAGTCGCGATCAGAAGATGAAGATCCACGGCCTGGAGGCCAATGGTTCATGGGAAGAAAAAGCCACCATTTCCCCTATTAAAGACGTCAACTCAGCGACAATCAGCGCCGATAACCGCCATTTGGTGATTTCCGGTAAAGATGCCAGGGCGATAATCTACGGCAAGAAGGACGATGGATCATGGGAAGAAAAAGT
>NZ_JAHHPQ010000733.1:0-1316 GCF_024606245.1 Endozoicomonas sp. SESOKO2 | reverse complement strand
CCGCATGCCGGGTGGTGTGGGGAGAGCTGGAGAAAGACCAGCTCTTACCCGATTAGCACCCGGTTAACTCTTCATTGTTGATTTAAGTAGTTCTGCAACACCAGGCATAGTTGGTGATGAGTCTGTATTTAAAAGGCCAGTTTCACTTCTGCTGAACAAAGCTTGCAATACAATATCTCTAGAACTTTCATCAATACTATTGCTTTCAATCAAGGATAGGTAGAGATAGGTTAATTGTTCTCGCTCTTCTGAATCTCTCATTAAGTGGAATGAGCTAAATGTTAACTTTGATAAGGTCTTGATAAGATATGCGTAAACAGTTAACACAGAACCAATAAGAATGACACCATGAAGTGTGTTTAGTTCTACTCCTAACTCTTTACCTTTGAGCCATGAGTTAAAGAAATCATAAAAATATGTAATGCCAAGAACAATTGCTGCTATTAAAGCAAGACTCCACAAGCCCCCTTGAATTCCGTATTTTCGAGCAGAGTTTTTCCAGTAAGTTGCAGGTTTTTCAAGCCTTAGTTTTTCCTGATACGTGTGTTCAAGGTCTGAAATTTTATCTTTGCACTTTTTCAGATATTCCGAAAATTGAGTTTCATGATCCTCATGTTGTTTTTCGTGATTATTTGAAACTTCTCCTAACCACTCAGCCCATTTTTCTTTTGTTGAATTATCCCAATCTGTGAAAGACTCTTTAAAGTCATCTACTTCACGGATTAAGTCATTCTTGCTAGAGTCAAGCTGGTTTCTTAAATGCCCTAAAGATACTTTTTCACCTTTACGTCTTTTTGTGAGGTCAGAATCCTGATTTATAAACTCATATGCAAGCATACAGCCCATAAAACCATCATGATTCCCTTGGTTTTGAATTTGCTTGTTAACAATAAGTTTTATAAATGAATCTGCAGCCACATGCCCATATTTTCTATGACAATCAACTAAAGCGCTGCTAAAAGGGTGGCCACTCCATAACCAGTGGTTTCTCAAGTTATTAAAGTGATTATTTCGTATTTGGCCTATTTGAGAAGTAAATTGAGACTCATCCCATTCATTGAGCTTGTCACCCCAGCCATCTATCGTTGTGATTATATTATTTAAATACGAATGAGCATTCAAATAGTTGTTTATGTTGTTTGACTTTGTTCCTAAGGAGTCTCTTTGTGATTTCCAATAGTCACACTCTTTTACAACAAAATCATAAAATTCACGTAGTACTTCAAAGCTCCATGTACGATTACATGAGTCAGTTAATTGAATGGATACCTTTCTGTTCAATATTTTCTCCATGTTTTTAATGATGCTTGCATTAG
>NZ_JAHHPQ010000732.1:0-4444 GCF_024606245.1 Endozoicomonas sp. SESOKO2 | reverse complement strand
AACCCCACATTCCAAAGAAAGCCATATCCCTTAATACTTCAGGTTTCAAAACGGAGAAATCTATGAAACCTGAAGCGCGCAAACAAAATCATTTACTCTGGCAAGAACGGATGAACGACTGGCAGCAATCCGGACTTTCGGCCTCTGTCTGGTGTAAAAAACATGATATCAAGCAGCACCTGTTCTTTTACTGGAAGCGCAAGCTACTTGCTCAGCCTGACGATAAGCTGATACCTCTGGCCGTTCTTCAGCCAGAACCTTCTCCGCCTTCTCAGGTGATCCTCTATATGGATTCCATACGAATCGAAGCAGCCCCTGAACAAGCAGCAGCTCTGATCAAAGCATTGCAGGCGGTATCGTGATTCATCCCGCAGGTGAGGTTGCTGTCTATCTCTATACCGAATACGTCGAGTAGGCTCGACTGCCAGCACCGTGACTTGTATGGAGGTTCGAGGTTGACGAACTTCCCAAGCTGGTAACCAACAGCCTGCCCCCGAACGCAGCATGCACCTTTCAATGCACTACGCTCTCCAGTATTAATATCTCGCAGATTTACCACATTGCCAACGCCTGATCGGCTAGTTCCGACAGCTTCATGCCGTCGTACTTTCCGTCATGAACTTTCATGTGGCAGTCACGACAGACCGGTATTTGCTTCCGGTTGATTTGCGCCATTACCTTGCTAAAGCCTTTGGCTTCCTGACCCATCTTGCGGATATGCCGGACATGATGCATCTCAATAATTTCTCAGGATCAAGACCTTTGCCGCTGACATTAAATGCTTTCTGGTTCACCTTCAGGGACAGGTTATTGCCGTATCCATTAAAATCAACCTGTCGCATACCATCTTTAGTTGTCTTCAAGGCTGTAATCTTACCGTTGCCTTTCTTCAAAACTTGCCGGGTTGAACAGCGCCTCCTGCTCGCTAATGTATGCATCAATGATCTTTGAAGCGTGTATACAATCCAGCTCATTTTTGACCTGTTGGCAGCGAAAGAGTAGTAGTTCAGAACTCCTCCCAAGATCGAGTTGTAGTACATGACTATTTCCCATTCCTGTCTCGGGATTAAATCTCTACGCGCTTTTCCCTTAAAAGACCCTTTCTTAGCAAATCCATCCTCAACCAGTTTGCCCATCAGCTCCATGATCGGAGCTTCGAGCCTTATGGTGCCCGCACCAGTACGTGCAAGTGTTGCCCGTTTCGCATGGCCACTTTTATGTTTGGAAGTGTGCCCCTTGGGATCGGATTTAAAATCGCTCATCCTCTATTCGCTTTCGCAAGATACCAATCAGCACGTGGTGATCTACATTATCAAAAAATCCCTTAATATCACCCTCAACAATCCATTTGACACCTTTCCATTGGTTATAGACCTGCTTTAACGCTGTATGGCATCCTTTCACTGGACGATATCCGTGACTCCTGCGACTGAAAGTCGGTTCATAAATAGCCTCAAAATTCATTCTCATGGCTTCCTGTATGACCTTTTCCGGTGGTGGAGCAATGCCCAGCTGACGGAATTTTCCGCTTTTCTTTGGAATCTCCTGAACTCTCACGGGAGAAAACTGAAAATTTTCAGTCTCAAGCTCCTGAATCACTGTCCTGATCATTTGGAGTGAGTACCCGTCAAGAGTCCTGTAATCAGAGCCCTTTGTCATGTTACTGGCTTTGCTTTTGATGTTTTCATAAGCGGTAATCAGTACCGTTTCATCACATAGCAACCGGTAGAGTTTTCGGTTAACGCGGTTTTTATCTTTCCGGTTTTACTCTGCAAGCATCCGAATTTGAGCCAATCCGCCAGCTGTCGTTTTGGCGACCTCCATTGTGATTACCTCTCTTCCAGATGATTAATACCTGCGACCCTTTGCCATGTCCTGACTGTTATGTCAGGCATTTGACTAATACGATCGCTCCGTCACCATAGGGATGACTCCCCTTAGGCGATCCCGCAGTTACGCGTTCATAGTTCCTGATGCCTTAGGCTGCCTTTCCGCAACTTTTACCTGTACTGCTTTGCAGTTTGGCCAGCGGCTCCGAACTTCGGCCCTTGATTCAACTACGCATATCTCAGTTGAGAGTCGGAGCCCACCCCGTTGCCAGAAGTCTTTCGAGGGGGGCGACTTAGTTACCCACTGTTGCTGCTGGGCTTCAACCAGTATGGGCTTAGCCATAGCGTCTTAGCTGACGCCAGTCTTGGGCTTTGACTTCTAGCCCTCAGAACGCCTTTTCCGACCATGCTACACTCAGCTCTGGGATTTCCCCTTTACTTAAGGTCGGTGCTTTATACACGTCCGAAGCAGTGCAACTCCTCCTTTAAGAATCTATTAAACGCGCCACAACGGCGCACTATGCGTAAATCCATTGATGGGTTAGCAGCTTTAGTCGAACAGCAAGCCGGACAATCCCCCTTTAGCCAGACCCTCTACGTTTTCTGCCATCGCAAGCGAGACAAGATCAAGCTGTTATGCTGGGAGCGCAATGGTTTTGTACTCTGGTATAAACGACTGGAGAAATTCCGCTTTAAATGGCCGGGCAATGAAGCGCCTGAAGCGATTAATGGAGACCTGCTCAACCAGCTTCTGGATGGTTATGACATTCGACCCAAAGCACCTCATCCGACGCTGGAGTATACGACGTTACTCTGACAAACTGGCAATGACTGAACCGCAGTCTATTCTGAATCGGCATGGAAGTCTGCCCAGTCCACTTACCCGATGATAACCCCGAGCTGATTGCTTGGGTTCACTCTATTCTGGCAAAAAACGCATTGTTGGAAGAACGCCTTCGCATTCTTCTGCATAAACAGTTTGGTGCATCCAGCGAAAAGACCTCACCGGATCAGCAGGAACTGTTCAACGAAGCCGAGCAAGACCAACCGGAACAACCTGAGCTGGAACCCGAAGAAAACGTCACGGTTGCAGAACACACTCGCCAGAAGAAAGGCAGAGAACCACTGCCCGAAAATTTGCCCAGAGTCCGGGAAGAGCACGACATCCGTGACGATGAAAAAAACTGCAGCTGCTGCGGTAGTGAACTTCATCGCATAGGCGAAGAGGTCACCGAGCAGCTGGATATCGTCCCGGCTAAAATCCGGGTTATCCAGAATGTGCGGTTCAAATACGGCTGTCGGTCCTGTGAAAACGGTGTAAAAACAGCCAAACTGCCTGCCCAGCCGATACCAGCCAGTATCGCTACACCGGGGTTGTTAGCATTTATTGCCACCAGTAAATACGTCGACGGACAGCCTCTATATCGTCAGGAGAAATTTATCCTGGCTCGTCTGGGTGTTGATATTGCCCGTGCTACTACCTCACTGTGGATGATGCGCTGTGGCGATCTGGTGCAACCGTTAATCAACCTGATGCGGGACAAGCTGCTGGAAGCACCCCTGATCCATTGCGATGAAACCGTCACCCAGGTACTCAAAGAGGAGGGGAAGACGGCCCAAAGTCGGTCGTACATCTAGGTTCAGGTGGCTGAACCGGTGAAAAATCAAAAGATCATTCTGTTTGATTACGCTCCTGGCCGCAGCGGCTCAGTCCCGGTAAGACTGCTGGATGGCTTTCAGGGCTACCTGCAAACCGATGGTTATGAAGAAGGAGGGAGTCATCAATCAGGGCTGCCGGGCTCACGCACGTCGCACGTTCGATGAAGCCATCAAGGGGCAGAAAGATAAAAACAAAACCGGCAAAAGCCATATGGGGCCGTCTTATATCCGCAGCTCTACCAAATAGAACACGAGATAAAAGACAGCCCTCCCTAAGAACGAATAAGATTACGGCAGGAGGCAAAGCTTGCCGGTTCTGCAGAAGCTGCGATAATGGCTGGATAAATCGTTGCCCCGGGTGCGTCCAAAAACCTTGTTGGGTAAGCCTCTTCATTACCTGAAGAACCAATGGGAAAAACTCATCCGTTATTGTGATGAGGGCTACCTGCGTATGGATAATAATCTGGCTGAAAATGCGATCCGCCCGATCGTGGTGGGTCGCAAGGCGTGGTTGTTCAGTAACAGTAATGACGGAGCCAAAGCCAGTGCCAGTCTTTACAGCTTGGTGGAAACAGCAAAAGCCTGTGGATTAGAGCCCTGCCATTATCTGAAGACAGTCTTCACTTATTTGCCGAGGGCAGAATCCGTTGAAGATATCGGGCTGTTGTTGCCCTGGAATCAAAAGCCAGCCTGAATCAAGGTGGGTCATAAATACCGCTTACATTACAAGACCCAGTTGTTTCGATATCAAGATGACGACCAAGTATGTCGAGTTGAGCAAAGATCATCTGGCAGATGCCGTAAGATTGAATCCGTCAAAGAATAGGCATTTTTTGGACACTTTAAGAAAAAAGTATTTTCGGATAATTAACCATTGAAAATTCAATAAATTATGAGAGAAAATGGCGGTGAGGGAGGGATTCGAACCCTCGATACGGCTACAAACCGTATACTCC
>NZ_JAHHPQ010000731.1:0-1067 GCF_024606245.1 Endozoicomonas sp. SESOKO2 | reverse complement strand
CACTGACAAACCATCCCTGGAGGCTACCGGGGAAGAGGTAGCCACTGACAAACCAGCCCTGAAGGCTACCGGGGAAGAGGTCGAAAATAAAGGTGGTTCCTTCCAGTACACGCCGGAACAGGCAGAAGTTTTGTACGCTATCCACCTATACGCACAGCAGCACCCTCTCAAACGACAGGCCCTGCAAGTCGCAAATGGTCTGGCCGAATTAGCCGTAATGCACGGTAAGGCAATACCCGACCTTCCGACTTACGATTTTGACGATGAATTTGCATCGTTGCGCTTGCATGTACAGGTTGGAGACAAACTGTCGTTTGATCAGACCAGTCGAATCGTGCAAATCTTCAGGGACCTGAAGACAATCTTCCCTGAATACCTCGACGAGCCCTGCCCTCTGCAAGAAATCCAGACACTAGTGCACAGGGCCAGAGATGAGATGGGATCCGGGGCTGAAGAATACGACAAAGAAATTTTCGGCATGGGCAAATCAGCGATTCGCTTAATCGGGGATGAACCGACTCTGAAAAGCTTCCGGGAATACTTCGCTACCCGTTCTGCCAGCGGTAACAGGATCATAACTCTGCTGCAAGAAGGCCTGATCAGCAAGGTTGAACTTTGGAACTACATAGAGGCCGTCAGAGGAATTGATGACTATCAGACAGTGAATGAATTTGAACACTTCCTTGGCTACAAACACAGCGTCAAGTTGACTCACTTCAAGGCCGCTCTCCGGACGCTGTCCAACAGGGGTGCCGGGGAATTCATTCTGCATATTTTTCCTGCTGTGACTGCCCCGGCGGCTATGAAAGTGTCTGTTGCTGGCATGAAAGAGTACGCAGCTGCGGTCATCGCCAACTACGTCCTTGATGATATTGCCTTTAATAACGGCCGCAGGACGGCAGCATTCCTGGCCAATGTTCAGGATACTATGGCACCTTATGCTAACGCCGCTGGCGTGTCTGAATCTGAGCTGATCAAGGCTATCCATGACACCTTGATGCAGGCTCAGACCGCAGCGGTTGAGCATCAGCTCAATGATTACTGGGTCAAACCTTCAGCCTTTCTGG
>NZ_JAHHPQ010000730.1:0-1373 GCF_024606245.1 Endozoicomonas sp. SESOKO2 | reverse complement strand
GCTCGACGTTAAACCCTACGCAAGAGTGGAGTTAGACACGATTCGTCGTGCATCCGCGGTGACGGCGTAAATAAGTCTACATAATTACAGATTATGTTAGATTTTTAGTAGCGGATGCAGAAAGAATTATATGATCGTAAGATTCAGAAAGAGGACATGCTCGATAGAGTTAATGTGAATCAGGCTTTACAGCTTTTGAGCACAAGCGACAATCCGGCAGAAAGGCAACTGGCTCAGGATATTTTTGCCCAATCAGGTAACGGCGCTTTAGGTGACTTGCCCGGAGAGGGCAAACGGTTTGCCGGGTTAATGTGGGGCCGGGCTAACGAGTGACAGCAAATAATCAGTCATCCATCCTTAGTTCAGTGATTTTCACCGTATTATTGTCGTGGATGGTCAACACATGGCCATCGGCACTGAAGATGGCTGACCTGATTCCACTGTTATCGTCGTGGATGGTCAACACATGGCCACCGGCTCTGAAGGTGGCTGACCTGATTCTACTGCGATGGGAAATGGTGGCTTTTTCTTTCCATGATCCATCGCTTAACTGGCCATAAATTTTCGCCGTTTTATCGTTTCTGGTTGTGACTATATGACGGCCATCGAGGCTAAAGGCTGCTGATTTGAAACCAGAAACATGGGAAATGGTCGCTTTTTTTTTCCAGGATCCATTGTCCATCTGGCCATAGATTTTCAACTTATTATCTCCACTGTGGATGATCACATGGCGGCTATCGGCACTAAAGGTGACGGATTTAATGCTCTCCAAATAATAGGAAATGGTCGTTTTTTTTTCCCACGATCCATCGTTCTTATGGCCATAGATTTTCGATTTTTTATCTTCACTGCGGGTGATCACACAGCGGCTATCGGGGCTAAAGGTGGCTGAGTAGACCCGATCACCATGGGAAATAGTGGTTGTTTCTTCCCATGATCCGTCGTCCTTCTTGGCGCAGATTATCGCCTTGCCATCGTTACTGGCGGTCACTAAATGGCGGTTATCGGCGCTGAATGTCGCTGATAAGACTGAACCCTCGTGGGTAATGATGGCTTTTTCTTCCCATGATCCATCGGCCTCCAGGCCATGGATTTTCGCCCGAACGAAGCTGGTGGTCACCACATGGCGGCCATCGGTGCTGAAGGTGGCTGACTTGACAGGACTATCATGGGAAATCGTGACTTTTTTCACCCATGATCCATCGTCCTGCATGCCACAGATTCTCGCCATGCTGCCTCCCATACAGACAGTCAATAAATAGCGACCATCGGCGCTGAGGGTGGCAGACTTGACAGGGCTATCATGGGAAATAATGGTTTTTTCTACCCATGACTCATCGTCTTGCTTGCCATAGATTTTCGCCTTGCCATCT
>NZ_JAHHPQ010000729.1:0-1159 GCF_024606245.1 Endozoicomonas sp. SESOKO2 | reverse complement strand
GTTTTATTATTGGTCTGGTGATGGTCAATAAATTATAAGAAGCAGGCTTATTTCTTGAATAATCAATAAATCAATGGAGTCTTATAAGGAAGACTTATGAGTAGATAATTGTAAATCTATTTTTAATT
The DNA here is from genome assembly GCF_024606245.1 of Endozoicomonas sp. SESOKO2. NCBI lineage: Bacteria > Pseudomonadati > Pseudomonadota > Gammaproteobacteria > Oceanospirillales > Endozoicomonadaceae > Endozoicomonas > Endozoicomonas sp. SESOKO2. Next base: position 1,031 of record NZ_JAHHPQ010000729.1, on the reverse strand, counting down.
CAAAACTTGTTCGGACTCCTTAGAAAAAACAAAAATTATCGAAAGATGACATACTCTTCTTTATAATTAAAAATCAATTATTTATGCGATAAATGTAATATTATTTTATGTCTGTTGAGATTGGTTTCAGCCATGTTTAATTTATGCCAACCGCGGTCGTAACGTCCTTTTTGAGTGGGCCATTGGTATCGGAGCAGTAGATGCATATCACATTGAGACAGCTTGCAATTTTTAAGGCGGTCGCCCAGTGCGGCAGAGTCACTGCAGCGGCAGAATCGCTGTTTATTTCACAGCCTGCTGCCAGTATGGCTCTGTCAGAACTGGAGAAGCATTTAGGTCCTTTATTTGACCGGCACGCTGGCGCGTCCATGACATTAAACGATTCTGGACGTGCATTATTACCATTGGCTGCAGAGCTGATTGACCGCGCCCATGAGATCGAAACGCAGTTTATAGAGAACAGCTGTTATGAAGAGGGAGCGCTGAAGATTCATGCAAGTTCCACCATTGGCAATAACCTGATGCCTCGTATCCTTGGGGATTTTTTCAAGGAATTCCCTCATATCAGGGCCGAATTGACGGTTGATAATACCCGTAGTATTCAGCAGAGAATATTGGCTATGGAGGTTGATCTGGCCGTAGTGGAAGGTAGCTGTCTGCACCCGGATATTGAAGTGATCCCCTGGCGCGAAGATGAGCTTGTTATTATTTGTCACCCTGATCATCCCATGGCCGGGAAGACAGTGGATCTTCAGTCACTGAAAGACGAAGAGTGGATACTCAGGGAGACAGGCTCGGGAACACGTGAACTGTTTGATGAAGTGCTGGCTGCACGCTTGTGTACGCCCAACGTCATTATGAGCCTTAACCGGGCTGAAGCCGTTAAGCAGGCTGTCATGGAAGGACTGGGTATTGGTTGTATTTCCAACCTGGCTGTATGGCGAGCCAGGAATGCGGGTCTGCTATCAACAATCAGCGTGTCTGACCTGACCCTGAATCGTCATTTTTATTTGTTACTAAACAGAAAAAAA
>NZ_JAHHPQ010000728.1:0-3983 GCF_024606245.1 Endozoicomonas sp. SESOKO2 | reverse complement strand
GTTGTCCGGGAATAGTTTCCGCCGCCCGTTCCGTACATCAAAGTGATGATCTGAAGTTTGTTTCGCCTACAGGGTTTGTCATCGGGTAACGTGCCTGAACCTGAATATCCGTTTGTGCGGGTAATGTGTGATGATTCATTTGGCATCAGCCTCCCATCGGTCATTGGCATTGCAGATAATGTGCCCGGCTCAGCTTTTATAAACAAACTCTGGCTTGTCGAAGCCCCATTCTGGTTAACCTCAACGATAAAACGGTAGGTCTGCGGCTCAACCGGGCAAACGAAAGGCACAAAGACCAATACGTGCAGGAGTAAACTTTTAATGGTTTTATCCTTTGTTTTCTATGAATAGGAGCAGTGAGGATAGACGAGAGAAAAAGGGGCACGGAACGAAAAGTTAATGGTTCATGGATTTTCCCATTCTTGACAAACGTGCTGAAATTTTACTGAAACGCCGATGTTTTATACCTGACGACTGTCGACATACCCGGTTTGAGAAAAGCGATGAACTCAGGGACGATCTCAGAGTTTCAGTAAAGTGATTATCTGGCCCCGATGAGATTCGCCTGAATCGTCGAATGCGGTTGTAATGACGAATATTCAGCAGAGAACTGTAGACGTCAAACTCGGGGTGACAAAGTCATCATACAAATCGATAGGGTTACTGGAATTGGCTTAGTGGCAGAGCAGAAGAATTTTTCGAATACCTATTTTTATATAGTAATTTTAATGCCAGCCAGAACACACCCACCCATAATAAAAGCCACTGCCTGCAATCAGGAGTGGCTTTCGCCAACGGGAATTTGATTACTGACCGTAGCGATCCTGAAGTACTTCAAACACGGCACGAACCCCAAACGCTTCTCCACCTAGCGGGCGACCGGGCTGAGGACGAATATTCCAGGCCATGATATCAAAGTGAACCCAGGGAATGCCCTTGCCGACAAACTCCTGCAAATAGAGAGCTGCAGTAATAGACCCTCCATAAGGCTCCTTGGCGCAGTTGGTCATATCAGCGATTTCGCTGTTGAGCATGTACCTGTAGTCCTTGTGCAAGGGCATGCGCCAGATTGGGTCGTCCGTTTTGTCACCCGCCTGCATCAGTTCACAGGCCAGGGCCGTATCGTCAGTGTAAAAGCCCCCCACCTCAGTACCCAGAGCCACACGACAGGCTCCGGTCAGAGTGGCGAAATCGACAATCATGTCAGGATTTTCGGTACTGGCTTCCGTCAGTGCTTCACACAGAACCAGACGACCTTCGGCATCGGTATTGTGAATTTCTACCGTCAAACCCTGACGGGTTTTCACTATATCTCCGGGACGCAGGGCATTTCCGGCAACCGCATTTTCAACGGCTGGAATCAGCATTCTCAGACGAACAGGCAGGTTAAAGTCCATGATCAGGCGCGCCAGTCCGATGACGTGAGCGGCACCGCCCATATCTTTTTTCATCAGACGCATACCGTCTGCACCTTTCATGTCCAAACCGCCACTGTCGAAGCAGACGCCCTTACCCACCAGTGTGATCAAGGGATGCTTCCCGTCACCCCAGGTCATGTCAATCAGCCGTGGTGCGTGACTGCTGGCGCGCCCGACCGCATGAATGGTGGGATAATTTTGAGTCAACAGCTCATCACCTACCGTCTGACTGACTTTGGCACCAAACTCTTCGGCCAGCTTTTCTACGGCCTCACCCAGATGTTCGGGCATCATATCGCCAGCCGGAGTGTTCACCAGATCACGAACAATGGCCATCGCTTTAACAAATTTTTCGGCTTCTAAAACCTCTGCCTGCCTCGGCAGAATCAATCTTGGACGCTCTTTCTGTTCAGTTTTTTTGTAGCGGTCGAACTGATAAGCACCCAGCCCCCAGCTAAATGCGGCCAGTTTAAGAAGGTTTTCATCGCCCTGAAGTTTGTAGTCCCCAGCTGGCAGCTGATTGACCAAATTTCCGCAGATAAAGTGGCTGGACAGATCTTCAACACCGACAATAACCTGATCCACGACACCTTCTTCACCGGGAATCAGACTGATGCCCTCTCCTTTGAAGTCTGTGCAGGTCAGCCAGTTCTGTAGAGGTTCTGACTGCTCATCAAACCAGCGATCATAATCTGAAGTTTCCACCAGAGTCAGAGGAATACCGTGGTCACCAGCCAGCAAATAGGAATGCATAGATCTCTACCAATTGGGAATATGAGGGATTGAAAGACGACAATACAGAAAGATGGTACTCAGTATCGAGATGGCTTGCTAGCAAAAGCAGGGGCAAACCACAATATTGCCATTTGCCCCATGCTATCAAAGCCGCAGTAACCATGCCAGTGGACACAACCCATCTGGAACAGCAGAATAATTTTTCCGGGCTGTTGACAGGTTGGCTTAAGAAGCGATGATCAGCGTTCCGGAATCCAGTCGGAAGACTCTATCCATCTGTCTGGCCAGATTCATGTCATGGGTTACCACAACAAAACTGGTCTTGAACTCATTGCTGAGAGAGGCCATCAAATCATGCACTTTTTCTGCTGTATTAGGATCAAGATTACCCGTTGGTTCATCCATAAACACCAGATCAGGTTCAGTAACCAGGGCTCTGGCAATGGCTACGCGCTGGCGTTCTCCTCCTGACAATTCTGCGGGCTTATGTTTGGCCCTTGCCCCAAGCCCCACGGCATCCAGTAACTGTTCGGCTCTTTCCCTGATCTGTCTGATGGGTGTTTTCTTTCTCAGCAGTAGCGGCATAGAGACATTTTCCAGAGCGGTGAACTCAGGTAACAGATGATGGAACTGGTAGACGAAGCCCAGGTGGCGATTTCTCAGTTCATTCTGCTCTGCTTCTTTCATCGTTGCCAGCTCATGGCCGCAGACTCTGATTTCACCCGAAGAAGGACGATCCAGTCCGGCCAACAATTGCAGTAATGTCGTTTTCCCTGAGCCAGAGCTGCCAACCACCGCGACCCTCTCCGAAGGACCGATCACCAGGTTTAAGTCATTCAATACTTCCAGTTTTTCAGGGCCTTCATCAAAACTTTTGGCCAGTGCCCTGCACTCTAATACGGCGTTGATGGACTCATTCATAACGAAGTGCCTCTGCTGGCTGGGTTTTAGAGGCTCTCCAGGCGGGATACAAAGTGGCCAGGAAACTCATGGACAGACCTGCAATACTGATGACAGCAACATCGCACCATTGCAATTCAGAAGGCAGATAACTGATAAAATAAACGTCCGGGCTGAGGAACTGGATACCCAGACAGGACTCAAGAGCTGAAATGATTTCAGAAACGTTCAATGCGGCAATCACACCGAGCACAACCCCCAATAATGTTCCCACAATACCAATGAGAGACCCCTGTACCATAAAGATACCCATAATGGTTTTCGGACTGGCTCCCAGTGTTCTCAGAATAGCGATATCCGACTGCTTGTCAGTCACCACCATCACCAGGGTAGAGACGATATTGAATGCTGCTACGGCAACAATCAGCGTCAAAAGCAGGCCTACCATGGTTTTTTCCATCTGGATCGCCTGAAACAGTTGCCCCTGGGTACGAGTCCAGTCTTGCACGTAGTAACGCCCCGGCAGCTGAACAGCCACCTCCCAAGCCAGTTTGGGGGCAGCGAACAGGTTTTCCATTTTCAGACGGATGCCCTCAACACCTTCCGATACTCGCATGAATCGGGCAGCATCCTGAATGTTGATATAGGCCAGACTGCCATCCACGTCAGCGCCTACTGCAAAGATACCGACTACTGTAAAACGTTTGAGTCTGGGGAAAACACCCGCAAGGTTCACATTCGCCTCAGGCAGAACCATGGTAACCTTATCACCGGTCGTCACCCCAAGGGACTGAGCCATGATCTCACCCAGCACTATGCCAAACGTGCCGGCTTTCAGATTGTCGAGAGATCCCTGCACCATATTCTGATCGACAATAGACACCTCCTTTTCGAAGGCCGGATCAATCCCATACAGCATGTGTCTCTTAA
>NZ_JAHHPQ010000727.1:0-2013 GCF_024606245.1 Endozoicomonas sp. SESOKO2 | reverse complement strand
GAATACGTCACCCCTGATATTTCAGTTCAAACACGCCTCTTGGGGTGTGCATATATTTCTGGGTAGTGACCCTGGAAATGGTGGATTCGTGCATATCCACCGCCTGAGCGATGTCGGCCAACACCAGAGGCTTCATAGCCTGTTCACCCAGCTCCAGAAACTCTTTCTGAAATTCAACAATCTTGCCGGCAACTTTTAGCAGGGTTTCGTTACGACTCTGGAGGTTTTTCAGAAACCAGCGGGCTTCCTGCAGCTGGTTCTTCATAAATACATTGTCACGACTGTTATTGGCACGCTGTACCATTGAGGCGTAATTGTTGTTGATGCGAAGCCTGGGCAGGGACTCTGAGTTCAGCTCAACCGCCCAGCGGTCCTTGATTTTGGTGACTGAAATATCAGGGGTGACGTATTCTGTCTGTGCCTGACCGATTTCGGCTCCGGGTCTGGGATTGAGGCTCTGAACCAGATGAAGGGCTTCTCTGAGTTGATGTTCTTTGAGGCGGGTACGCCGCATGATCTGAGCGTAGTCACGACTACCCAGTGCCGGTAGATGATTCTGGATCAGAAGGCGTGCTTCTCTGAGGAAGTGGGTTTCTTTTGGCAGTTGATTGAGTTGAACTTCGAGGCATTCTTTCAGATTGGCACTGGCGCAACCCACCGGGTCAAAGTGAAGAATCCGTCGTTGCATGACCTGCAATTCTTCAAACGCGAGTTCCTCTATCTGCTCCTGCAGTGACAGATAAATATCTTGCAGGGGGTGGGTCAGGTAGCCATCATTGTTAGTGGCTTCTATCACAGCCAGGCCCATTAGCCTGTCTCTATCTGTCATGGGAGTCAGGTTTAACTGCCATTCCAGATAGTCCTGAAGGGACTCAGCAGCGCGGGAGCGAGCAAAAGGGTCATGTTCTTCATCTACTGAGGCGGGCAGGCTGGAGTAGATATCATCCCATCCGGAGTCAACGGGCAGGTCATTGGGAATGCTATCGGCCCACTCAGGCTCTTCCGGTTCAGGAGGCTGCTCCGCTTTTTCACTGAAGTCAACAGGCTGCTCCCCTTCATCGAGGGATACAGATGGTTCTTCGACAGACTCTTCAGACTCCAACATCGGGTTGGATTCAAGAGCTTCCTGGATTTCCTGCTGAAGATCCAGAGTGGAAAGTTGTAGAAGCCTTATGGCCTGTTGCAGCTGAGGTGTCATGGTCAGCTGCTGGCCCATTTTTAGCTGTAAGGATGGCTTCATAGGGCAACGGTATACCTTTACTTCGGGGTCTGCACTGAGGGGGCGGATTTAATGCCATCAGCCCCTGACAGTTATTTCTCAGTGCGTGCTCATTATTTTGATTGGGCTACTCTCCATGTCTCGCGATTATAATCACATCTGAAGCTTCGGGAAAGTGGATTCATCACGACAGCCATGAAACACTGAGAACAAAAGTTTGAAAACAGACCAGGTCAACAGCTTTGCTCGCTACTTTGACGACACCCTCCCAGAGATGATCAGAGACTAAACTGATGTCCGAGATAGACGTCACGAACCCTTTGGTTAGCCAGGACGGCCTGACTATTACCTTCAGCAATAATAGTGCCTTCACTGACAATATAGGCCTTCTCGCAGATATCCAGCGTTTCCCGTACATTGTGATCGGTGATCAGGACTCCGATGTCCCGGGCTTTCAAGTGAGTGATTATCGCCTTGATATCGCCAACAGAAATGGGGTCGACACCGGCAAAGGGTTCATCAAGCAGAATAAATTTTGGGTCAGTGCAAAGGGCGCGGGCAATTTCTACCCTGCGTTTTTCGCCACCAGAAAGACTCATACCGGGATTGTCCCTGATATGATTGATATTGAACTCTTCCAGTAATGACTCCATTTTTGCCATGCGATCTTTTCTGGAGAGGTCGGAACGGGTTTCCAGTATGGAAAGCAGGTTGTCGGTGACCGTCAATTTCCTGAAAATAGACACTTCCTGTGGCAGGTAACCTACTCCGGCTCTGGCACGGCCGTGCATAGG
>NZ_JAHHPQ010000726.1:0-1012 GCF_024606245.1 Endozoicomonas sp. SESOKO2 | reverse complement strand
GTTGTGTCCAGAGCCAGGCATCATAGTGGTGATCGCAAACGGGTGATCCTGACTCGCCCCCCGTAGTTCCATTGATTTAAACGACGGTGAATCGGGGTTCCAATAGCTTTTTAAAAGCGAACTGACAGCGGCAAACACTTCTACAGATGTCCATGAATAAGGGTTGGAGCATAGTGGAGTGTCTTTGGTATCGAGAACAAAACGTTCTGTCAACGGTTCGGCCTGACAGACGACAGGAAACGTCAGTAACAGCAACCGGAGTGCAGCAAAGAGTGAGTATTTAATAATTCTATCCCTGCATTCTGGCTTTTACAGGGCAAGGATAGATCAAAAAAACCTCATGAAAGAGCGGTTGCCACATTAAGAACTAAGGTCATTGTTCAGAAGGCTTGCGTTTTCGATGCATTCTTTTGTGATTCGACAGGGCTTTAGAATTCTTGCAGACCTCTGCGCATGGACGCGACTGGTCATCCTCCCCAACCACGATCTCGTTACAGGTTTGTTGCCTGGTGTGGTTTCTTCTTTTGTGAGTCCAAAGGGCTTGAACATTCTTGCAGACCTTTCCGCATGGACGCGACTGGCCATCCTCCCCAACTACGACCACGTCACAGGTTTGTTGCCTCGTGTGGCCTCTGCTTTTGTGATCCCACAGGGCTTGAATATTCTTGCAGACCTTGCCGCATGGCCGCGACTGGCCATCCTCACCGATCACGGTTACGTTACAGGTTTTTTGCCCGCTGTGTTGTCGACTTTTGTGAACGGAAAGAGCTGCGGCATTTCTGCTGATTTTTCCGCACGGCTTCGGTTGGCCATCCTCGCCAACCACGGTCGCGTCACAGATTTGTTGCCTCGTGTGGTCTCTGCTTCTGTGATCCCATAGGGCTTGAGCATTCTTGCAGAGCTTTCCGCATGGCCGCGGCTGGCCATCCTCACCGGTCACGGTTAAGTTACAGGTTTGTTGCCCCGTGTGGTATCCACTTTTGTGGGCTGACAAGCTGTTGGCACTTTTAAA
>NZ_JAHHPQ010000725.1:0-2079 GCF_024606245.1 Endozoicomonas sp. SESOKO2 | reverse complement strand
CGTTGAGATTCGCCCCGGCGCTGATCAGGCATTCGACGACCGTCTTGTGCCCCCCCAAGGAAGCCATCATCAAGGGAGTGAAATGATCATGTGTAATGTTATGGACATTGACATTGACCCCTTCTTCCAGGGACATGTTTACCTGATCCAAATTCCTTTCAAAACAGGCACGATAAAACGTCTGATCGGGAAAAAATGTATCCGGGTGAGATTCGCCGGAGTTCAGATTCACCACAGGCATCGGGTTTTGTCGGCACATCGCACACCGACGAGCGCCGATGGGGTGATCAACAAAATACGTCAAAATACAGTCCAGATCGAAATGCTTGCCACAACATTGGGTTTTGACGACCACAGGCGCTACAGTACGGCCATGGAACCCGACCAGGCAAATAGGGCAGAAAGGGTCCAGCTGCGGTACTTGAATATCTCCGGAAACAAGGGGACGAGCAATGCCATCCATGAGTAGAACATCTGTGTTAGTGAGTGAGCGATGAGGATTGGACACAAGAAAAACAGGATAGTTCAGCTCTATGGCTATAAAAGTTTTCAGTGGCTGAATCATCACAGAAATCCCCCGCAACACCGGCATCGGATCATACCGAACTATTGCGCTCTGGCCTCCGGCGGTATTTCATCGTGCTGACTGGATAACATCATACCTTTATCTTCTTCCCCTCCTTGCCCCGGCGAAGGTCAGGAGTCTCTCGCAGTCGGTATTGCCCTTCCTGGTTGCGATGGACAATGGCGTGGCGCCATCGGAAGTCCGGGAGGCATTAAGATCGGCCCCGGCGTTAATCAGGACTTTCACGCAGTCGGTATTGCCTTTTGCAGCGGCGACGAACAGTGGGGTGGTGCCATTTGACAGGGCGGCGTTGGGATTCGCTTTGGCTTCGATCAGGATTTTCACGCAGTCGCTGTGGCCTATCGCAGCAGCAATGCACAGCGGGGTAGCGCCATTCGACAAGGTGGCGTTGGGATTCGCCCCGGCTTCGATCAGGGCTTTCACACAGTTGATATTGCCCTTTCGGGCTGCAATGAACAGTGGTGTGGCACCATCCGACCGGGCGGCGTTGAGATCTGCCCCGGCTTTGATCAGGGCTCTCACGCAGTCGGTACTACCTTTTCGGGCCGCAATAAACAGAGGGGTGGTGCCATCCGACAAGGTAGCGTTGACATCCGCCCCGGTGTTGATCAGGATGTTCACGCAGTCGGTGTTATTTTCTTTTGCAGCCATGGACAGCGCGGTGGCGCCATCTTTGGTCCGGGCGTTGGGATCGGCCCCGGCTTCGACCAAGGCTTTCACGCAGTCCGTATTGCCTCTCGTTGCAGCGATGCTCAGCGGGGTGATGCCATTCGACAAGGCGGCGTTGAGATTCGCCCCGGCTTCGATCAGGGCTTTCACGCAGTCCGTATTGCCCACTGCGGCTGCGATGAGCAGCGCAGTGGCGCCATCCGACAAGGTGGCGTTGACATCCGCCCCGGCGTTGATCAGGATTTTCAGGCAGTTGGTGTTATTTTCCTGAGCGGCGATGAACAGCGGAGTGGCGCCATTCGGACAGGCGGCGTTGGTGTCCGCCCTGGCTTCGATCAGGAGTTTGACGCAGTCAGTGTTATTTTCTTGGGTAGCGATGAACAGCGGGGTAGTGGCATCCGGCAAGGCAGCGTTGACATCCGCCCCAGCGTTGATCAGGATTTTCACGCAGTCGATGTTATTTTCCTGGGCTGCGAAGAACAGCGGAGTGGCGCCATCTTCGTTCCGGGCGTTGAGATTCGCCCCGGCGTTGATCAGGTACTTGACGACGTCCTCGTGCCCCTGACTGGATGCCAACACCAAGGCTGTGAAATTATTATTCATAACGGTATTGACATTGACTCCTTCAGCCAGTGACTTCTTCACCTGATCTAAATCCCCGTCAACACAGGCATTGTAAAACGCCCGATCGGGAAAAAATGTATCCGGGTGAGATTCACCGGTGTGTTCATTCACCATAGGCATCGGGTCTTGCCGACACATTGCACATCGGCGAGAGCCGATGGGCTGATCAACAAAACACCTCGAAATACAGTCCAGATCGA
>NZ_JAHHPQ010000724.1:0-2324 GCF_024606245.1 Endozoicomonas sp. SESOKO2 | reverse complement strand
TTCGGATATCCAGCACCAGAGTCAATGGCTGCGAACCTTCAAACAGCTTGCCCGGACTCAGAGCGTGGTGACCGTCGCCGGAAATGCTCAACCGGCTCACCAGATTTGCCTGTGAGAGTTCATCGGGGTGGGAAATAACAGTGACATCCTGATGTTCATCGCAGGTCCTGGTAACCAGAAGCTGCCGAACCTCATCGTCACTGGCGACAAAACGAAAATCGAAAGAACGAGGGGTATTTCGAGGCGAAGAATCCGTTGAGGATACCGTTCTCACTTTGGCAGACAAGGTTTTTTGAGTTAACGAAAGATTGAGTGTGGCATCAGAGACAGCTTCAATCTTTTCCGACAATGCCAGCTTTGCTTTCTTGGGTGGCGGACCACAGTATTGACTCTCAAAAGCAGGGCTTTTTATGTTCTCACCAATCCGACCATCCATAGTCATTCTCCTTTTCTACTGCTATCAGCATTCCTGTATTGAAGTTGTTTAGGAGTTTGACCTTAAAAAAGGATGAAAGTTCCGTTTTGATACTTAGTCGTGACCATCGAAGGAAATCACCGGTCACGAAAAACTTATCGTGACCAGACAATGATCAGATGTCCAATGACTCACAAAGCGAATTCAAATTCACGCTGTTGCAAAATTCTTCGGCAATTTTTGTCAGCTCATCGGATTTCAGCACCAGAGCGTTACTGGCGTTGAGTGCCTGCCGCAGGGAGTTAATCTTACCAGGCTCCTGAAACCAGGAAGAGCTATCAATTTTACGCATCATGGCATGCAGTTCTTCCGGTGAAGAGGGTTCATGAGAGCCGTAGCTCTTGAATGCGTCTATGGGCACTTTGGCCCAGCAATACGTTAAAGAGCCACCTTTCGAGTGCGTCATTTCATAGAGGTAATGGCTGAAGGCCTGCTGAATCACTTGCATGCACCTGACTTGTAAAAACATCACACGTTTTTTCTTCTCATCCGTCACATAAGGTGACGCTGGCATGGACTCGGCCCTGCTTGTGGCATCAAACCTTTTTCCCTTATCTTCTTTTTTGTCATATCGCTTATGAGGAGGCTTTGATGGGTCGTAACTTGCACTCCAACTGCGACTATACGGTGCTTGCAGAACACCATTGCCTTTATATCGCTGCACAGAACGTTGGTTAATTTTTTCCAATAAATGCCTGACCTCCGGGCTATTATCAACTTTTAGTCGATACAGGGCTATGGCCTTTTCTTTATATACTGTATCGTCCCAGCAAGGTTTCCCCAGGACAATCACCGGACGGTGGTTTGCCTTGCCCGAGTTTAACTGCGGAAATGCGGGAAGATGCGCCAGTATGCGCTCTATATCCGGAATGCCCTCAGGATCCTCTGTCCAGGCGGCCTGCACAGATGAGCAGAGAATATTCTTTTCAAGAAACGGTGAAAACCCATCATGACCATGAGTGACGAACAAGGCATCATCTTTCTTCTCTTGGATGCATTTATATTTCAGCAGCCATTCCTCGCTATTTTTTTCTCTGGACAATAATTGCTCATACCACTTTTTCAGACCTTGGGCGGCTTCAACCTTCAATTCATCGACATTTTCCAAACGCAACAATAGCCGATAATGTCGATTGGCCTGAATCATATAGAATTGATGCATCGGCTGAGGATCCAGCCAACCTGATTCCAGAACTTTTCGGGCAAACTCAATAACCAAAGGTCTGGCTAATTCACTGCCATTCAGTATATTCATCATTGAAAGCAACCACTTGTATGGACATGCTCCACCCTGTTCAATCATTTTTGAATGGAGTGACTGGAGTAGTTCAGTCACCTGATCTTTATCACTGTCAGACAATATTTGTTCGACTGCTTCCGACATCGGGCTGTAGGGATTCCCGGTAGCGTCATCACATACAGTACCGATCAATGCCTTCTCGTCCTTGCTCAATGCTTTTGTCTCAAGTGACTCCAGGATTGAGACACCCATGGAAAAATCAGTTAGATTTTTTTCCTTCCAAAGGTTTTTGACTATTTCGGAAATACTTGGACTGGTTCCTGACAATGCACCGCTTGTCTCAAGGGCTTTGTTCATTCCCTTCAGACTCATACTCCAGGCTTTAGCCAGGCTGAAACCACTTCCCTCCGCAGTGGCATGAAAGTCAGGTGTCGTTTCTTTTATCTCCCCGGGTGCCCCACCACAATCCACTGATTTCCAGGTTTGGCCGCCATCCCCTGAATACTCAGCAAAGCAATGGATAGGGTTACCTATTTGTCGACATGGAACCCCGAAATAACGACAAAAAGCAATAAAAACAGGCACACGATGACGGCAGCTACCTTGCCG
>NZ_JAHHPQ010000723.1:0-3197 GCF_024606245.1 Endozoicomonas sp. SESOKO2 | reverse complement strand
ACATAGTAGTTATCGTAGAACGTCTTTAGATCTTCCCAGAGAGATTTACCATCTTCATTGGAAAGGGTTTCCAGGCTGCCAATATTGAAACGACTGCGAGGGTGCGCCGGATTCGACGTCGCATTCTGAGCTGTCATCAAGCGCCAGCCATCCTCATTGGCATGAAGCTTATATTCAGAGTCCACCGCATTACGCTCACGATCAACATAAGTCGGATCCAGCGTTGGCGAGACAAAAAACTGTGCCAGCTGATCCAGCGCAGGTCTCAGTTTGTCACTGTTAATGTCGAAGAAATAGTTGGTTCGGGTATCCGCCGTATAGGCATTGGCAGAGCCGCCATTCGCGCGGATGTATTCAAAATAACCGTCTGTTTCCGGGTACTTTTCATTGCCCAGAAATAACATATGTTCAAGAAAATGAGCCAGGCCCAAACGGTTGTCCGGGTCCTGAAAGCTACCTACTTTCACATCCACTGCCGCAGCGGCCTTATCCGTATCCGGATCGGAGATCAGCAGGGCCTTGAGACCGTTCTCCAACTCGACAAAACGGTAATCACGATCATCTGCCGGACTTTTCACCACCACCTGGCTTTTTTCCATTGCATCTCGTTCAGCTGTCACTGTACACCCACTTACCAGCACCGTTGCCAGCACCCCGGCAATCAGAGACATGTGCTTTAGTAGCATAAAAATTTCCACACCTTTTAAAGGCCTTGATCCCAACTGAATACTTTCTGCAGACTGGGCCAATTATCAAGCACTGAGACAACCAATTTACCATCCTTTTACTGTTTGCAAAGATGCTCGTTAAAAGACTCATATAGAAAATGCCTGTATTTGTATTTATTTTTCTATTCGTCAAGATTTTTTAAACCAGAGTACAAAGGTAGCAGTCACAATCTAATTACACTTGTAACACAGAAAGGATTAAAGATTCGAGCATTAATCAGCCACGTCTTATAGAGCTACCTTCGGGAAGAAGGATAGTCAAGTGGGTCGGCCCCCACTCGATGCGATCAGGATCAGTTATGAAGCATTGCCGCAGATCTCATCGCAACTCTTGAGGCCATTATCTGAAAGAAAGGCTTTTCTGGAACAGAGTTACCAGACAAATTAAAACGAAATGGATTCATCACGTTGAATAAAACCAGCACTGAGAGCTGGTTTTATTCTGTAGCGAATCAGAAGCCCAAAGGAATATTGAGGGCAAAGAACCCTATTAATGCAGCCGTCCAGATGGTGATAAAGGCAATAGAGTAAGGCATCATGATTCCGATCATGTCGCCAACGGTCAGATCAGGCTTGTACTTCCTCATGAAGGCCAGAATAACACCCGCATAAGTCATCATGGGTGTCACGATGTTGGTGGAAGAGTCTGCAACACGGAATGCCGCAGCCACCAGATCCGGGGTCATGGCCGGGTTTGCCTGGTACAACATGGGTACGAAGATGGGACCCAGCAGCATCCACTTGGCTGTCAGACCACCAACAAACAGGTTGATGACTGCGGTAGTAATAATGAAGCCAATGATCAACAGAATCGGGAAGTTATCCAGTCCCAGGAACTGAAGGAAACTGGCTCCCAGGTAGGTAATGTAAGTACCCAGTCCGGTAAAGCCCAACAGAGCCAGGAAGTTGTAGCAGAAGAAGGTCAACACCAGTACATAGCCGACCGTATTCATCTGCTTGACCATGGCACTGACAACATCCTGCATACCCTTGAATTTACCTGTTGATTTACCGTAGCAAATACCCACAATCAGGAACGTCATGGTAATCATAAGGATGATGTTATTCAGGAACGGATTGACCACTTTGCCCGCTTCATTGGTGTATTCAGCCAGCGGGCCCGTTGCCAGCCCCACCATAATGGCAATGGAAGCCAGCAGACCAAAGAACGCTGCTTTCAGACCTTTGTTTTCAGCCTCAGTGACTTCAAAACTGGTGATATCCAGATCTTCAGGTATCTGGTAATCCATTTTCTCCAGCTTGGGAGTGACAAACTTGTGAGTCACCCAGGCTCCCACAATCGCCAGAATAAACGTCGATGCAAGGATAAAGAAATAATGCATAGTAGCAGGCGTCAAAGCCTCACCCGCGGCATTAGTGAAAGGCACTCCCTGAGATTCAGCAAAAATCTGAGCGTTCACACCCACGACGACATCCACCGGCGTGGCAGGCAGCAGGTTAGCACTGAATCCTGCAGATACACCGGCAAAAGCAGCCGCCATTCCAATCAGAGGATTTTTGCCCAGACCTGCATACAAAAGACCGGCCAGTGGAATCAGAACCAGATAGCCGGCATCGGTGGCGACACTGCTCATGATACCGATGAATACCAGCAAAGCAGGCAAGTATTTATCGTTCACTTTCAGACCGGCTTTCTTGATCAGGGTGGATAGCAGACCAGAGTCTTCTGCAACACCGACACCCAGCATAACAATCAGGATGATACCCAGAACGCCGTGTCCAAAGGACAGCCAGTTCGCCAGAATGGCGTTTTCGAACATCCAGCGAACGTTTTCTGTGGTCAGCATGTTTTTGACAGAATGAACGATCTGACCACCATCCGCGCCCATGACTTCAAAGCTATGGCCTCCCAACAAGAAAGAAGCCGCCAGAGTCAGGCCAAATAGCCAGATAAAGATAATGACCGGGTCAGGAATCTTTTTCCCGATTCTCTCAATCATGGATTTCCTGCCGCCATTGGCAGAAGGTGCCACCGTTGCCGTTGTACTCATTAATACCAGCCTGTGTACCAAGGGTTATGTTGTTGATTGGCCCTTTCTGACCAGAGGCTTGAGAGCCCCTTCCTTCTGAAAGGCATTTTTAAAGGCAGGGAAAAATATTGAGTATGATTGACGTTAATTTCAGTCTGGAATGGCTTAAATCAAATCAACTACCCTGCCTGAAGGGGCAGAGCATGAAGTAAGCTCTGTGGGTCGTTCGCCGCAAGCGACGGGGAATATAACCCTCAGAGATGAATCTCTTTCACCTTCAAACATCTGCGCCCACTTATTATTAATATCTTGAGAGACGGTATTTTCATTGATAGAGACCAACTCAACAAATCGTATTAATACGAATACAAACAGTACTTTCAACCAAGAAAAGCCTACGTAACAAAAAATACTCCAAAAGTTCAAATAAAAACAAAGCAATGCCCTTTAATAAAGGTAACTCCCCTAAAGAAAAGCA
>NZ_JAHHPQ010000722.1:0-1635 GCF_024606245.1 Endozoicomonas sp. SESOKO2 | reverse complement strand
GTAGGCAGCATCTCGCCACCACCGTCGAGTACTTTACACTTGCACTGTGCACAGGTACCGCCACCACCACAGGCAGATGGCAGGAAGACACCCGCACCTGACAAAGTCGTCAAGAGCTTGCCACCGGCCACTGTAGTGACCGCTTTCTCAGGGTCTTCATTAATGTTGATGGTCACATCACCGGTGCTAACCAGTCGCGAGCGTGCAGCAAGGATGATCGCTACGAGCGTCAGCACTATGACGGAAAACATGACTACGCCATAAACTATGACTTCGGTATTTTCCATATTTACACGACCTCCTTAAAGCTGTACGCCAGAGAATGACAGAAAGCCCAGTGACATCAGACCCACAGTAATGAAGGTGATACCCAGGCCGCGCAGGCCCGGAGGTACATCACTGTACTTCAGCTTTTCACGGATGCCAGCCAGGGCAGCAATTGCCAGAGCCCAGCCAACACCCGCACCTAATCCATATACCGCAGACTCGCCCAGATTGTAGTCACGCTCAACCATGAACAGTGACGCACCCATGATGGCGCAGTTCACGGTAATCAGCGGCAGGAATACACCCAGTGCGTTGTAGAGTGACGGTACAAACTTATCCAGAAACATCTCCAGAATCTGAACCAGAGCCGCGATAACACCGATGTAGGTGATCAGCCCCAGGAAGCTCAGATCGACACCGGGGGTCAGCGCGCCATCTTTCAGAATGTTCTGATAAATCAGGTTGTTAATGGGGACAGTAATGGTCAATACGGCCACTACGGCGACACCCAGACCCAGAGCTGTTTTAACCTGCTTGGACACCGCCAGGAAGGTACACATACCCAGGAAGAAAGCCAATGCCATGTTTTCCACGAACACTGCTTTCACAAAAAGTGAGATGAAATGTTCCATGGCTTAGTGGGCCTCGCTGAACTTGGTGTTAGGAGCCATTTTGAACTCGTTGTCTTCAACCTGATCCGGCTTGCGACTGCGAATCACCCAGATCAGCAGACCGATCAGAAAGAACGCACTCGGGGCCAGCAGCATGAGGCCGTTAGGCTGATACCAGCCACCGTTGTTGACAGTCTTCAGGATTTCAACACCGAACAGGTTACCGGCACCGAACAGTTCACGGAAGAATGCCACAATAAGCAGTACCGCACCGTAACCCAAACCGTTACCAATACCGTCCAGGAAGGATAGCTTGGGACCGTTCTTCATAGCGAAGGCTTCGGCACGACCCATCACGATACAGTTGGTGATGATCAGACCTACAAATACAGACAACTGCTTGGAGATGTCGTAAGCGTAAGCTTTCAGAATCTGATCCACCACAATTACCAGAGAAGCAATGACGGTCATCTGACAGATGATACGAATGCTGTTGGGAATGTGGTTACGAATCAGGGATACAGCCAGGTTGGAACAGGCGGTTACGCCGATTACCGCCATGGCCATAACCAGGCTAACCTGCATGCTGGTGGTCACCGCCAGTGCCGAACAGATACCGAGGATCTGCAAGGTTATGGGGTTGTTGTTAACGACCGGTTCCAGCAGGATATCTTTAGTCTTCTCAGACATTATGCATCCCCCGCTTTCAAATTAGTAAGGAACGGTTTGAAGCCATCTTTACCCATCCAGAAATGAA
>NZ_JAHHPQ010000081.1:0-1160 GCF_024606245.1 Endozoicomonas sp. SESOKO2 | reverse complement strand
ATGGGCGATAAGGCTGAAGCAAGGCAATTTTCGCTACCTGAGTGGATTCGATCAACGATGGATCAATGACCGGAAAATTAGCTGTTTCTGTGTTCGTTGTTTTCGGACGCATTTTTACCGGTTCAGTGGTCAGCGTTTCCAGTTCCGTGTCAATTATTTTCGGGGCAATATCAGTAACGGCTACCTTATGCCCGGCCTTGCACATGAAATCACTATTGATCGCCTCATCCTGCTTTGCAGAAGCAACCGCCGGGAGCATTACATCTTCACTTCTACTCACTTCTCTGGCAAAAGCGGTGCCTGTCTTATCAATATTGTCAGATGAACTGACGCAAGCGGCGAAACACGTCTGTTCTATTGTTTTAATACGGAGCGAATCCATTTTTTTAACCCTCACTGCTGTCCTTGCTATGACGATCTGATTAAGAAAAGCCAAACCAGATATAACTTGGACTTTTAACCCAATAGTTAGTTCCAACCATTCTGTGAAGACTGGGCAGAATTATAAGATCACCTCCGCAGCTGCCGAATGGCAGGAGGTCTTGGGGTGTGACCAAGAGATAGTTGGCACGGTGGGCATAGGCAGCAATGAACAATAAATTGAAATCACATGGGCAGTGCCACATTGAGGAGGGTAGGCAATTCGAACTCAATAAAATCGGTTGTTTTCGCCCCACTTCCTGCCATAGTCCAGAAGCATGCTGTACCACTCATCCTCATTTTTTGTATGTTTTTTCATGTTAGCGAGATAGATGTCCAGCCAATATTTCTGGTCGTGCTCTTCAGACAACAAATTTGAAAACTCCTTGGTGGTTAAAGGGCTAACGGCAACATTTTGATGACGCAAACAGTGTTTTGCTATGGTTAATTGACTCTTTTCTGAGCATTCTTCCCAGAGTCGATGAAAATATTCCCGGTACTCTTTAAGGTAAAATTCACAAAGACGAGCTTTGTAACGTTGCATTTCAACCAGAGGCAGACCATTTGTTTTCAGGGATGCGATTGAGTTGTTTTGTGTGCTTTCGCGACTGACCTCAGGAATGTCCTTCCAGCAATCGTCATGCTCATCCGCGCTGTTGGCATTGGCGCCAAAGTCTGTGTATTTATCATTGGATTCAGGGAAGAGAACAAGGTTAATCACATTTAACATCAACGCCAAA
>NZ_JAHHPQ010000721.1:0-1818 GCF_024606245.1 Endozoicomonas sp. SESOKO2 | reverse complement strand
GCAGGGAGGTGAATTTCGTCAGCCCGTCAGGGCTGATCCTGGTTCTCAATATACTCTTTGATAACTTCCAGTGGCGCACCACCACAGCTCCCTGCAAAGTAGGATCGTGACCACAAAACCGGCTTTTTGTAAGCACCGGCAATATCGCAAAACTCTTGCCTTAACCTTCTGGAGGAAACCGCTTTCAGGCTGTTTATCAGCTTCGCAATGGATGGGGTCTTTGGCGTGAACTCAACCAATAAATGTACGTGGTCAGACTCGCCATTAAATTCACCGAGCTCGGCCTCGAAGTTTCCGCAGATTTCAGAAAATATCTCCTTCAGCCTCTCCAAATGCAAAGAGCCTAATACTTTCTTCCGGTATTTTGTCACAAAGACAATGTGGCAGTGCAAAGTGTAAGCACTGTGCCGCCCTTTCTTTATTTCATGCATACCAATGCTTGATATTCCAATATGTATACTCTAAATTCAGCGCTAAGGCTATCACACACTGATTGTATAAATGAAGATTCTCAAGGCCTATAAATTCAGACTGGATACTACCCCGGAGCAGCATGAAAGACTCATGCAGCTTTGCGGGACAGCTCGTTTTGTCTGGAACAAGGCGCTTGAGATTTGTAATCAGAAGCAGGAAGCCGGGGGGAAAATCCCAACGGCCTACACTATGACCAAGTGGCTTCCGATCTGGAAGAAAGACTCGGAAACAGAGTTTCTTTCTCAGGGCAATGCCGTTACCTTGCAGCAAAAACTCTGTGACTTGGGAGCCGCATGGAAAAGGCACTTTGATGATCTCTCGAAGCTGAAGCAAGGGAAAATAAAAGAACTTCACTTTGAAGCGCCACGTTTCAAACGACGCAATGATGATCGGGATAACTCAATCCGCATCATGCAGTTTCCCCGTTACTGCCAGATTAACAATCGTCGGGTTAAACTCCCAAGCAAACTGGGTTGGGTTAAGTTTCGCAAGTCTCGCCAGATTGAAGGAGCGATCAAAAACTGCACCATTACCCGAAGGTCAAGCCATTGGTATATCAGCTTCCAGGCAGAGCAGGAATGGCCTGACCCAATTCATTCGTCAGAGAAGGCGGTTGGTTTGGATATGGGCATTGCCAGGTTTGTCACCCTCTCTAATGGAGAGCAGTACCAACCCCTTAATGCTTTCAAAAAGCACCAGCTACAGCTTGCAGTAGAGCAAAGAAAACTCTCTCGCAAGATGAAATTCTCTGCCAACTGGCAGAAGCAAAAGCAGCGAATTAACCGGCTTCACAGCAAGATAGCCGCCTGTCGTCAGGACTTCCTTCACAAGACCTCAACGGAAATCAGCAAGAAACACGCAAGGGTTGTCATTGAGGATTTGAAGGTATCGAATATGTCCAGATCGGCGAAAGGCACTGCTGAAAAACCGGGCGTTAACGTCAAGGCCAAATCAGGGCTGAACAAGTCCATTCTCGATCAGGGATGGTATGAGTTCAGACGACAGCTTGAGTATAAGCAGCACTGGTTGGGTGGTGATGTGGTCTCAGTGAAACCACAATACACCAGCCAGACTTGTAGTGCCTGTGGTCACGTTCACAAGGACAACCGCAAGTCACAGGCAGGTTTTAAATGTGTTGCTTGTGGTCATGCCGAAAATGCCGACATTAACGCTGCCAAGAATATCTTAGCGTCAGGACATGGCGTGTTAGCCTGTGGAGCGGGTTCGTTGGAACCTGTGACGAAGCAGGAACCACTGCGAAATCGTGAGAAAGTAGCAGCCTGGGCTAGGCGCCCCCATGGGAATCCCCCACTGATTTCTTGAATCAGTGGGGGAGGATGTCAA
>NZ_JAHHPQ010000720.1:0-1625 GCF_024606245.1 Endozoicomonas sp. SESOKO2 | reverse complement strand
GATTCTGTCGGGTGCCATGGGTGATGACGCTGTTAATGGCCTTGCGCCAGTGGCGGGGCAGGAGTTTTGGGGAGTGGTCAACCTGCTGTGCTCGCCGGGCAGTCAGTATCAGGTTATTCAGCAACCCTTCGGTCATTTCAGGCAGTGGGTTACAGAGGTGGGCAGGTACGGTTTTAAACGCATCGTAAAGTTGGTGAAGTGCCTGTTCGGGCAGCTCGGTTCGGGGGATATCGTGCCGGTCCCCATTGATATCCCAGATATCCACCTCAGGACACGGTTTGCCCGTGGTGATCATCGAACGCCATACTGAAGATGGGCTTTTTGCAGACTCAGGCCAGACAACGGTGACCTGGGCTTGTGGGTACGCCTGTAATTGACCATTCACCAACAGAGGTTGCCCGATAACCAGAGGTTCCAGAAGCTCCTGAAGCGTTGGATTACTCTCCAGTCCCCGCATGACGACCGGCTTGCCAGAGGTTAATGCTTCCTGTAAGCCACTCTGATGCCGTCCAAAATGTGCCTTTTGTTCCGAGGTAATACGGAGGTTATCAAACAGCTGGCTGAGACGGGTCTGTTCATTGACCTGAATGACCAGGGGGGCTTTCTGATAATGATTGATCCAGTGGCTGGCCTGAGCTTGTTGCTGATACGTGACGGTATTAAAAACGGCCTGATCTCTCATTGAGTACTCATCGCTTTCTCTCAATCCCAGGGGTTTTGGCTGCCGTTTTGTCTGAGCCACCTGAAGTCGGGGCTTCAGGCCGGTCGTCTCGCGAATCGTCTGCAGTGAACCCAGCAAACAAAACCAGAGTGCCTCAGTGAGGGGAGACGTTACGGTGACGACACCGCCCGCCAGAACTTGTTCCAACAGACGGGTGTTAGGGACGGCATGGCCTTCCGGGGCAATAGCAATCGGGCCCAGCCAATCCCTGATATTACTCTGGTTAATGATGATTGTTTTTTGTGCTGCGTGCTCTTTATCACCTTCTTTGTCGCAAAAGCAGGACAGGCTTTGGAACAGTGAATGAAGCTCGGTATTCTCCACCGGCATCTGATAAAACTGAACATCGTCGGGTAACTGGCAGATCCCCCCATTGCTCTCAAAGCGCTTTTGCGCCAGCATCTGTCGAATGGTCTGTTCAAAGGCCAGATCCTGCCAGTCGGCTCCTTTCAGGATCACCTTTTGTCCGGCCCTCAATGACTTAAACCTGCCGGGGATGTGCTGAATTCGCCCCTGTTGATCCACTCCGGGGCCGCCCAGCAGCAACTGTCGCCAGTTACTGTGTATATGGCAGTCAATTAAAACGGTATTGTCGTCATCCATAGCACTTTCGCTACCGGGAAGCTCGGGCAATAGCGGAGGAACCTCATTGAGGTCCATCGTTGAATCATCACCGGTCTGTGGATCGAACTGCCAGATATTTCCCGGTCGATTAATTCGTCGCCAGAAATCAGCGCCCGGAGCACCACTGGCCTGACCAACCGGTGCCAACTGTTCAGGGGCTGCCAGAACCACCAGAGCAACATGCTCTCCCAGAGGACGTTTCTTCTGACTGACTTTGTCGAACAAACAGGGGTTATCGGGGTCCAGCAGATCGTTAAATTTTGGCAGATCGTCGCTGGTG
>NZ_JAHHPQ010000719.1:0-1002 GCF_024606245.1 Endozoicomonas sp. SESOKO2 | reverse complement strand
TTAACTCCCGATTTTCTATTCTTAACCCTTGAACTTCTTCAGTTAACGCTTCAATCCGTTGCGTTTTTTTCTCTTCTTTTTCCTGAGCGCGTCTTTTAAGCTCAATGAGAAGGGAGCCGTCGGTCGAATGTTTACTCAAGAAGTTCTGATTTATCCCCGACACCTCCAAATCGGATCGGTTATGTGCCCCACCGGCTTGATGATCACCGCATGAGGGTCTCGCCATCAGTCGCTTTTGGGAAGAGATATCTTGCTGATTCGCAAGGACAGTCCGTTTTGGCCTTGCTCCCTGCTGTAAGTATCTCAGAGAGTCAGAGGAACAGCTGGTAGAGCCAGAGGCTCTGTGGTAGCTATTAAATTGCCGGATGGGATCAGTGAACCTATTACCATTGCTGGCAGTTGTATCGTTGGCGGTATTACCACTGTGACTGATGACAGGTTCTATTAAAGGCACTTGTAGTGAATGGGAATTATGTGCCTGCCTTATCAGCTCATTTGAAAAGCGTGCTAATTCATGGCGTGATGGGTGCTTTTTAAGTTGTATAAAGGTATCGCGAAAAGGGATGGAGAATGTCAATGATGGCGCAAAAATCATGATATCACGGCTTATGACAGAATCTGACAGTTTCTCTAACAGTTCACGAATAAATTCAAGTGGGTTTGAATAGAGCAGGAACAATTGAACGAAATACTCAGTAAAGCAGCATTTTTCAAATTGTCCTATGGGTGGCTGCTGGTCAGATTGATTGACTCTGTGGATTATATCCTGAACAATCTTATACAAAATCCTTAGGTTGTTGTCGCCAACTTCGTGCAGTGTCCAGTCAGGTAGTATGATCGGTCGAAGTGAAGACAGAATATCAGGGTCATTCAAAGTACGTGTTTTATCGGTTGTAGCTTCTATCAGCTGCCTGATAAACCGGTTGCGCTTTGAGTTTTCATAGAATGAACGCTGCAGGTCCAGTGCCGCCTCAAGAGGCGTGACAGGATTACCCTTGGTGT
>NZ_JAHHPQ010000718.1:0-16930 GCF_024606245.1 Endozoicomonas sp. SESOKO2 | reverse complement strand
TCTTTTGTTTTCTCTTCAGGCCTGCTTTGAAGGTTTTCGTGTTGTTCAGCAGATTAACTGTAATATGTCTGAAGCCTGCTAAAACTTATGCCCTTTCTCATCAGGAATCGTAGTGATAACGACAGGAAATAATAGTCAGGGTGTTGCCTTCAGCCACATAAACCAGACGGTTAGTGTCATCAATTCTGCTAGACCAGAAGCCGGAAAGGTTTTCTTTTAGTGGCTCCGGCTTCCCTATGCCCATAAACGGATTACGTTGCGTATCAGCAATCATCTTGTTGATACGTTTGAGTGTTTTCTTGTCTTGTTTCTGCCAGTACAGGTAGTCTGCCCTCGCCTCCTTTGTCCAGCCTGTACATCAGTCATCGGTTAACCCTTGTTGCTCAGTTTGGCTCTTGCGAAACTGCTGAATGGACCTTTCCAGATGCGTGGCGTTCTCGGGGCTTTTGAGTAGATGCACTGTTTCCATTAAAGCGTTGAAATGATCCAGGGACATCACCACCGCATCGTCAACATCTCTTCTTCTGATAACTGTATAATCGGCATCATTTACCACCTGATCCAGAACAGCCTTTAATTGACTTTTGGCCTCAGAAAAATTAATGATTCTCATGCTAATTCCCCAACTTGTATTGTTTTCACTACAGTTATAACTTGTCCAACAGCTAGCACAAGTAAGAAAACGAAGGAAATGAAGGTGCAGGCCTGGGCTTTAAACGTCATTTTTCCCCGCCTTTCGTTCCATGCGCCGATACAGTTTTACCGCTTTCTTCTCAATGCGAGTGAGCAAAGCGTTATATTTTCTCAGTGTGTCTCTGAGAGACAGCCCTGTATAGGCTTTCAAAAAACGAAAAACATCATTTCGAGTGATGCCATAATCCATGGCTGAGAAGTACATCCCGGATAAGTCTTTCAGTCGCCATCGGTCGGGTGTTTCATCCCTGATCTGGGCCCGGTGGAGATCGATCAGATAAAACTTCAGGTTCTCCGGGTCAGGGGCTTGGGTTTCAGGCATCATGAAATGGCACAGATAATAATCACGATGATTGACGCCGTTGTCATGGAGTTTTTTGCTGATTTCTGCCAGCTTCAATGTCATGGCTTGCTTCAATCGAAAGGAAGGAGGCGTGTTTTTCCAATGCTCACAAAAGTCTTCCAGAGTTACCATGTTTGCTAGCTCTTCGGTCACCAGAAAAGATCGACGTGTCGCTGGGTTATTCCCGGTTTCCCCATAGGCGACAGGTGTCATAGTATCAATGCCAATCTCATGGAGTTTGTTCAGGGCTTCCCATTCATTTCTGGCGCCAAGAACCGGTTTGCGCAAATGCAAAAAGTTCTCGAGAATTTCAAACCAGCCCACGCCGCCATGCACTTTTGCAAAATAGCCTTTACCGTTCAGTTCAAATCGAAAGGTACGACGAGCCTCAAGTGCTCTATAGACCTCTCCATCCATTGTTTCCAGCAGTGATTGAGGATCCTTGCCTTGCCAGGCTTTTTTAAAATCGTCTCTAAGATAAAACATGAAGCCAGAATTTCAGTATCCAGACACTACTATTGGTGAGATTTGAATGACTTATCCAGCCACTCAGAAAGCTTTCTTTTTTTCTTGAAAAGTTTATTTTTCAGGGACATTGACCTTGACGTGGGTACCCAGGAGCCGACTTCATGATGAATGGTATAGCAGTGCTCAACCTCATGGGTATTTTGCTGATCAGGGTACATAAAGGATCTGTGAAGTAACTTGATACCCTCAATCTTTTGAGTAACAGCCTTCCTGAGTCCTTTTTCTTGAAGTAATTTCGTTAACAGTTTGGGGCCTGTCAGATGATCTTTTCTAAGGATCCTCTTAGCTAGCTTTATATCGTACTGATTCATGAGGGTTTTGACAAAAGGTGCCTGTTTTTTGGCAGCAATCACAGCAGTGCCTATGTAGCACCTATGGTGATTTTCATCGGATTCAAAACCAAAAAGGCAGCAGACATCATCTTGAAGTTCATGTTCAAAGTTCTGCTTAACCTCGATATCGGTATCGAAATAGATACCACCATGTTCGTATAAAACATACAGGCGAACATAGTCAGCCAGAAACGCCCACTTTTTAGCACTAAGCATGCTTTCAAGGTATGGGTGCCCTCTCGGAATGTTGTCTTCATTCCAATGTATGATTTCATAATCAGGAAAGACGTTCTGCCAATTCTTGATATAAAGTCGTTCCTGTTCAGGAAGTGGTCCACCAAACCAGCAATAATGAATCTTTTTAGGGTGCATTGACTCGTACGCCTATAAATATGACTTCAACGACTGGTTGCTGGGAGTGGGCCAGGCATTCTTGCCAGACTTTCGATCAGCCTGTTCAATAATAACATCAGCAGCCTGCTCAGGAAGGCTATACAGATCCTCAGAGCGGCTAAAAGCAAGGGCGTTGTTTTGCCATTCCAGCCAATGCTCTGACTCAAGCATTGTGCTGAGAGCCTCATTCAGAGAGCCCTGGTTAAAAGGACTGGGCAGTACGGTGCCTGCTTTGGCGTCACGGATATAGTGTGCATAGCCACAGACATCGGTGGTCAGCACAGGCAGTCCTGCAACCAGTGCTTCGAGCAGAACGGTACCAGTATTCTCGTTGTACGCTGGATGAATCAGCAGGTCTGCACCCAGCAGAAATCGAGGGACATCATCACGGCCAGCAAAAAAACGAAGCTGATGCTCAATGCCCAATTGTTTGGCCAGTGACTCAAAGGGTTTTTGTTTGTCCTGACCCATAACAAAGAATCGCGTGCTTTGTTTTTGGTGCGCGGGTAATGAGGCAATAGCCTTGATGGCTCGGTCCAAACCTTTGGTTTTGAAGCCTGAACCTACCATTAGAACCAGCTTGTCTTCATCAGTGAGGGCAAAAGCTTTTTTGAATTCTGCTCTAATGGCATCAGCATTGTCGGGTCGGCATCGATCTCTTGAAATACCCGGAGGAAGCAAGTGAATGCGTTCTTCAGGGGTGTGGTAATAATGCTGAAAAACAGGCTTTTGCAGGGCCGATATCAGCAGGGAAACGGTTTTGCTTTCCTGAGAGAAAACCGCTTCTTCAAAGGCCTTGTAGTTTCGGAAGCGTGGCGTGAGCCGATACCACCAGCCTTTTGATTGGGCTTTATCCAGATAACAGGTGTCAGCGGCGTAATAGATATCCAGCCCCGGCATTTTATTAAACCCTACTAAAGTCACTTCGGGTTGGTGAGCTAATGCTTTGCTGATCTCCTGCTGGAAGCTCTTCATCCTGGCATGGTTGGAATGGCCACTGACTTTAAGAAACCGGATATCAAAGCCGTCAGGTTGTTCACCCTGCCAGCAGGTGGTGAAAACAAGAACCCTGTGGCCTCTTTTCTGGCATTCAAGGGCAATTCTCAGGAAATCTCTCTGCAATCCCCCAAAAGGAAAATACTTGTAAAGCGCAAACGCCAGTATCATGAAGGCTCCTCTGGCAGAAGCTTCTCCAGATAGGGCCAGACATAGTCGGGAGTCATGGGCGTGAAGATTTCCGGGTCGGCTTTAGGGAGCTGACGCTCAGGGCACTGGTCAACAGTCAGATGAGTTTGAGAGCTTCCGTAGGCTCCTACCCGGTCGGGACGGGTCGGACCATAGAGAGAAACAGCGGGTGTTTCCAGAGCTGCCGTTAGATGACCCAGTCCCGTATCGACCGCAACCGCAGCTTTAGCATTGGCTATGACGCCAGCAATGCACGTTAGACTGAGGCGTGGCAGCACCTCAATATTATCGGAACTCTTTGCAATGCAATTGGCTCGCTCTCTCTCTTTTTCGTTGCCCCACGGAATGACGATATGCATCCCGGCTGCCTGAACTTTTTGAGCCAGTTGACACCAGTAGGTTTCTGGCCAGTGTTTGGTAGGCCATGTGGTGCCATGGATAAAGACGACATAGGGTTTATTGTTAACCAGGTCGTCATCGAACCTGGATTGGTCGAGCAAAAACTGTCCGGGTTGCTCTGGCAATGGGTAGTTTAGCGATTTGGCGAACAGCTGACGTACACGCTCTACTGCGTGTTGTTCCCAGTTTACCTTTTGTGGAAAGTTATAAAATTTTGCAACAACAGGCTCTCTGGCTGAGTTTTTATCCAATCCGAACTTAGGGCCTTTTGCCATGCGGGTAATCAGGGCACTCTTCATCAATCCCTGGGCATCAATGACGGCATCATACTGTCTGGCTTTAAGATCCTTGCGAAAACGACACCACTCTCCTGAACTGACTGTATTCAGGATCGAATTTCGCCATCGGCGCACAGCGACAGGTATGACTTTATCGACAGCAGGATGCCAGCGCGGGATTTCTGCAAACCCTTCTTCTACGACCCAGTCAAACCGGATACCCGGAATGGCTTTTGCGGCATCGGTTAGGGCTGGAAGTGTGTGAATTACGTCGCCCATAGATGTGGTTTTTACAATAAGCACTTTCAACCCTGAATCTCCAGAGTCTGCTCACCAGACAGTCGCTTCAGGGCGTCCAGAACCATTTCGGGTCCCAGCTTTTTCATACAGTCCATATGTTCCAGAGGGCATTCACGTTTGAAACAGGGGCTACAGTTCAGTCCCAACCAGAGTGTTTCACTGTTGTCGTTCATTGGGGGGGTATGAGCGGCAGTGGTTGAGCCGTAGACAGCCACCAGTGGTCGAGAAAGTGCAGCGGCAATGTGCATAAGACCAGAGTCGTTTGAAACCACAGCACTGGCCAAAGACATCAGGTCAACAGCATCGGCCAGAGTGGTTTGTCCTGCCAGATTAAAACAACGCTTTTGCAGGTTTCCGGGCAGGTAACTCATGATTTCATCGGTGACAGCGCGGTCTTTTTCGGAGCCGAATAACCATACTTGCCAGCCTTTCTGAGCCACCGTCAAAGCCACCTCGCCATAATAACCGGCAGGCCATTGTTTCGAGGGGCCGAATTCAGCGCCGGGACACAGCGCAAGAATGGGCAGGTCATCGGATAGTTGATAGCGGTGCAATGCATTGGCAACACTGTGGTTTTCAACACTCAAGGCGGGTTTGGGGAGAGGAGAGGGCAGTGGCGACTTTGCCGGATAGGCTAACGCAACAAAGCGTTCAACCATCAGAGGGTATTGTTCTTTATCCAGAACTCTTAAGTCGTTGAGCAGGCCGTACCTCATTTCTCCCCGCCAGCCAATTCTGACGGGAATGCCAGCAAGGAATGGTATCAGGGCAGACTTCAGTGAGTTGGGTAGAAGAATGGCCACGTCATATCCTTCAGCTTTCAGGTTTCTGGCTATCCTGTTGCGCATGGTCAGATTCAGGCTGCCGTGTCCTACAGGCATATCTATCCCGCTGCGAACTTCAGGCATTCGCTCAATAATGGGGCGGCTCCAGCCTGGTGCCAGCACGTCGATGACAGCCTCTGAATGTTGTCGTTTCAGGGCAATGAACAAAGTCTGAGCCATTACCATATCCCCCACCCAGGAGGGACCGACAATCAAGTACTTCACGGTGTGGCAGTTCCTGTTTCCAGCTCTTGCAATTGGGCACGCTACCGCCCTCGGTGAGAGCAAGCTGTCACCGATGGCAGAATAAGCAAACTGGTTCGAGCCCAGTTTCAAATGAGTAAGCGTATCCCGGACTCTGACAGGTCAGGGATGTAAATAAAAAGTGGCGCAGATTATACGCCACTTTTTTGATCAATAACTCGTAATTGTTACAGCTTGCCTGAGTGAATTACTTCACATGAGCCAGCCACTCAGGGTAGGCTTCCCGCTTGCCCTGTACCTGATCAAAGTACATGCTTTGCAGTTGCTCGGTGATCGGGCCGCGTTGACCGCTGCCTATGATACGGCCATCGTGCTCGCGAATAGGCAGCACTTCGGCTGCCGTACCCGTAAAGAAGGCTTCTTTAGCAATATAAACTTCGTCACGCGTAATACGTTTTTCTCTCACTTCCAGACCCAGTTCCCGGGCAAAACGGATAATAGTGTCGCGGGTAATCCCCTCCAGACAGGATGTCAGCTCAGGTGTGTAGAGAATACCATCTTCTTTCACAATGAAGATGTTTTCACCACTGCCTTCGGCGACATAACCTTCATTGTCCAGCAGCAGAGCTTCTTCACAGCCACTGTCCAGGGCTTCACGCAGTGCCAGCATGGAGTTCATGTAGTTACCATTCGCCTTGGCCTTGCACATGGTGATGTTGACGTGGTGACGGGTGTAGGAAGAGGTACGGATTTTGATACCTTTTTCTTTGGCATCCGGGTCCATGTAGGAAGGCCAGTTCCATGCTGCAATGATACAATGAACCGTTAGTCCTTCTGCACGAAGGCCCATGCCTTCAGAGCCCAGGAAGCACATGGGGCGGAGATAGGCACTGTCCAAACCGTTTTCACGAACCACCAGCTTTTGAGCTTCGATCAGCTCTTCACGGGAGTAAGGGATCTTCATCCCCAGAATGTGGGCACTTCTGAACAGTCGGTCAGTATGCTCTTCCAGGCGGAAAATAGAGGGGCCCTTGTCGGTGTTGTAGGCTCGAACACCTTCAAAGACGCCCATGCCATAGTGCAGGGTATGGGTCAGAACGTGGGTTTGTGCTTCTCGCCATGGAACCAGCTTGCCATCAAACCAAATAACGCCATCTCTATCGGCGAAGGACATGCGAAAACTCCCGATGCAATCCAGTTATTTCAACCATGAGAATGCGGCTATGTTCATGGTCAACGGGGCAGCCTTGTTTTCTCATGGTGGTATTGTGATTTTATTGAAGACCCTGTTTTTTGTGAAAGTCTATTCGTTGCTTTGGGCGACGGCAGTCTTTCTATGCTCATGCTATCTATGCTCACGGCTGTTTCGTGCTCATGGCTACTCAGCCGGGTGGGTCTCAGGCCTGGCTGGCAGGCCGCTGTGGATAGGGCGACCATGATTCTGTCTGTGCTTCGGTAATCGGCAGGCAGATGGGTATTGGATCATACTTTGCTGATGATTCCAAACCGCTGAGCCTGTCGCAAGCGCTGCGCCGGGACATTCATTCCATCCATTGTTGCCAAAGTGCTTCAACCTGTCGGGTGAAGGGCTCTACCCGGAGGATGTCCACAAAGGATGGCTCGTTTTGCAGAGCTTTTAAGTGAGCCGCTTTTCTCAGGAATTTATAAGCTTCTCTGAGTCCTTCAGCTTCACGGGCAGTCAGGTAGCCGGCTTTTTCCAGTGACTCCGAGATTCGAATGTTATCCGTGAAACGCGCAACCTCGGGGTGAGAGTGTGCATGGGCTAATACGGCGTATTGCATCAGAAACTCGATATCGACAATGCCGCCGCGATCATGCTTTAGATTGAAGAGGGGTTGGACTCGTTTATCCCGTCGGGATTTTGTCAGATGTTCTTTCATCTTTCGACGCATCTTGATGACCTCTTCTTTTAAGGTCGCAGGCTCCCTGTCAGTAGCCAGAATGCTTTTTCGCAGTGATTCAAATTGTGCTGTCAGCTGTTTATCGCCAGCCACTGCCCTGGCTCGGACCAGAGCCTGATGTTCCCAGGTCCAGGCTTCATTGCGCTGGTACTTTTCAAAAGACGTCAGTGAGCTGACCAGCATTCCGGAAGCACCGGAAGGACGGAGACGCATGTCGACTTCATAGAGTCTTCCGGAAGGGGTTTGAGCAGTGAGGATGTGTATGATTCTCTGACCCAGTCGTGTGTAGAATGTGGAGCTTTCTATAGGGCGCGGGCCGTCTGTTTCTTTATGGGTGGCACCATTATGCACGAACACCAGATCCAGATCTGATCCAGGGCCAAGTTCAATGCCGCCGAGTTTGCCGTAGCCAATGATGATAAAGCCGGGGTCACAGATAGAACCGTCTTTACCCGCAGGATGTCCGTGCCGCTCAATCATGGTTTTCCAGGCAAGGCCGACCACCTGATCCAGCAACGCTTCGGCAATCCAGGTCAGATAATCACTTTCCTTCATTAAGGGTAATGTCCCTGCGACCTGTGCTGCCGCTACTCTCAACAGATGTGACATCTTAAAGTAGCGCAGTGCTTCCATCTGGGCTTCCAGATCATCTTCCGGAATATGCGTCAGTTGTTGTCTGAGATCTTGCTCAAGTTCCGCCTTTTCGGGTGGGTTATAAAGGTCACCGATATCCAGGAACTCATCCAGCAAGGCCGGGTGCCGGGCGATTTGGTCTGCTATCCAGGGGCTGGCTATGCAGAGGCTGATGAGGTGTTCCAGTGCTTTGGGGTTTTCCATCAGTAGAACCAGATAAGCTGTTCGGCGCAAAACGCTTTCAATAAGAGGAAGGATGCGTATCAGAGCCAGATCAGGTTGTTCACTTTGACCAATGTGCTCCAGTAGTGACGGCATGAAATGATCGAGTCGCTCACGGCTTTGGCGGCGGATTCTGGTAATGGCTTTGCCATCCCTGAGCGCTAACAGGCGTCGCCTCGACGCTTGTGGCTCTGAAAAATGGTTCTCCTGAAACTGTTTTAATTCCTCGTCTTCGGTGAGGTTGCACTGCCACAGCAGTTTCCAGTGCTCCTGTACCGTCTGCTGTTGATCGCTGGATGTTTCCGGTACAGACACGACTTCGTCAAAGTGGCTGACGACTTGCTCCCTGTGAACATCCAGCGTACTCATCAGGGAAGGCCAGTCCTGATGTCCCATGCTAAAAGCAATTCTTTCCTGTTGCTGGCTGTCCACCGGCAGCTCCTGTGTTTGCCTGTCCTGTAAGGCTTGAATAGCATGCTCAATATTGCGAAGGTAGATATAGGCGTCAGTTAACGCTTGAGTGACTTCTTCTGGCAGGTATTGGGGAGAGAGCAGGCTTAGGATAGTGAGCAACCCCTTCTCCTGTAGACTTCGATCCCGGCCGCCGTGTATCAGCTGGAATGATTGGGCAATGAACTCAATTTCTCTGATGCCGCCAGGACCCAGTTTGATGTTGCCTTCCATGCCTTTGCGCTTCACTTCTCTTTGAATCAGGGTTTTCATATCCCTGAGTGCAGAAATAGCGCTGAAGTCAATGTACCTTCTAAAAGTGAATGGCTTCAAAATGTTGAGCAGATTCTGACCTTCAGGGATATCTCCGGCAATAGCTCTGGCCTTGATCATGGCGTAGCGCTCCCAGTCTCTGCCCTGATCCTGGTAATACTGCTCCATAGCGGAAAAACTCATTGCCAGAGCACCACTGGTACCATAAGGCCTTAGACGCATATCAACCCGAAATACAAAGCCGTCGACTGTCTGGCTGTCTATGACTTTGATCAGACGCTGCCCCAGCCGGATAAAGAACTCCTGATTATCCAGAGAGCGGCTCCCACCGACGGTTTCACCTTTGTGGGGGTAAGTGAACATCAGGTCGATGTCGGAGGAAAGGTTCAGCTCTTGCCCTCCCAGTTTGCCCATGCCGAGTACGATCATCTTTTGTGGTTGAGGCGACTCACCATAAGAAGCACCCATTGGGGTGCCCCAGGTTTTGCAGGCTTCTTGATAGAGCCAGTTTAGTGCCTGATCGACGCAGGCATCGGCCATGGCAGAAAGATCCTGCGTGGTTTCCTGCATGGTGCACAGACGGTTGAGGTCGCGCCAGATGATGTTGACCATCTCCCGGTTTCTATATACCCGAAGTTGATACATCAGGTCGTTTTCGTTGAGTGCTGCGTCCTGAGTGAGCAGGTGAAGTGCCTGTT
Organism: Endozoicomonas sp. SESOKO2; assembly: GCF_024606245.1. Taxonomy (NCBI): domain Bacteria; kingdom Pseudomonadati; phylum Pseudomonadota; class Gammaproteobacteria; order Oceanospirillales; family Endozoicomonadaceae; genus Endozoicomonas; species Endozoicomonas sp. SESOKO2. The sequence goes on along the minus strand of NZ_JAHHPQ010000718.1, from coordinate 7,253 downwards.
GGTGCCTGTCAGGTTTGGCTGTTTCTAACCTATCCGGATTCTGGTGGAGTTGGAAAACAAGATCCGGATGCTTCAGGCATTGTTCAAAAGCAAAATCGCTGCCTGCCCAGGTTTTATAAAGTTGAGCGAGAAATGCGGGAGATAATGAGTCAGGCCTGTCAGTCAGGTCTTTTGTCCGACAGGTTTCCAGAAACTCGTCCCATTGTTTCTTCAGGATGGTTTTTACCGGTGCAGGGCAGTTCATTGGCTCAAGGCTTTTTATCGGCTCAAGGCTGTCATCTGGCAACTCCATTATTGGAAACCCTCTGTTGAAAGGTGGTTGAGCAGTGCTCGAACTTTGGGTGTTGAGCCACGGTGACTGGGGTACAGTGCATATAAGTCGACAGGCTCAAATTGCCAATCGGGAAGAATATTGATGAGTGTGCCTTTTGCCAATTCACGCTTTGCCATATACTCCGGCAGTTCGGTGATGCCCAGTCCTTTGATGGACATTCTCATCAGCATGGAAAAGTCATCGCAGCGCACAGTCGGCTCAAACCTCAAGGTCGCAGTTTCATCTGCGCAAAAGAGATGCCAATCGGGGCTGCGTTCTTTCGCACTCATCAACATTAATGGATGCTCTAACAAGTCACTGGGCGTTTTGATGTTCTGTTTTGCAAAACCCGGAGCCGCATATAGACGCAGACGGATGGAGCAAAGTTTTCTGGCAACAAGTCCGGAGTCCGGCAAGTCTCCGATTCTAAACGCCAGATCATACCCTTCTTCAATCAGATCAACACGTCGATTGGTCAAACTAAGATCAAGTTCAACCTCAGGGTAGCATTGACAGTAATGGGCAAGGTGATCGCCAAGTAATGCCTGACCGACACCGAGAGAGGTGCACACTCTAAGGCGCCCTTGAGGTTTTTCTAACATGGATTCCACTGCGCTGCCTGCGGCTTCATATTCCTCTTTGATCCTTTTGCAGTATGTGTAGTAGCGCTGACCGATTTCAGTCAGATGCAGCGTTCTGGTGGAACGCTCCAATAGCCGCACACCCAACTGGGACTCCAGCCGGGTGATCTTGCGGCTGATGTTGGATTTTGGCGTATTCATTACTTCCGCAGCCTGAGTAAAGCTGCCTCTCTCTACTACCGTTGCGAACACCATAAGATCGTTAAGGTCAGTCATTTGTTATCAAATATTGAACAGTGTTGTGTATGAATGAATATATATCAATTTTAGATAACAAACTAATCTAGCTTCATCACTTAACGAAACAATCAAGGATTGAGCGATGGAAATTTTGACATTAGACCAACTGCCACAGGGTGGTTTCGCCGGACTGGAAGAAAAACAGGTCGTTACCGATTATCGGGTATTTGGTGCTCGCAAGCGCCCTGAGACAGCGAATGGTATTGGCAACTTCGTTTATCTTGCTGATGCCAGGTTCTTGCCTCATGGTGAGACAGGTATGCACCCGCATCATGAGATCGACGTCATCAGTGTCATGGCAAAAGGTCGCGTGAGTCATGGTGGATCTCTGGAACATGGAAGAGGCCTGATCACTGGAGAGGCGCAGGCACAACGAGCGGGTGGAGAAGGATTCACACACAACGAAGTGAATCCGGATGGAACGGCCAATCAATTGATTCAACTCTGGGTTTTGCCAGAAACAGAAGGTGAGCCGGCGGGCTACAAAGCTTATACCCCCGAAGCCAACGTCAGGACACGTATTTATGGAGGAAGCAAAAAACAGACGAAAACGTTTGATAGCCACACCGTGATCGAAATGGTTCAGGCTACAGAGGAGTATCAGACACAGCATAGTGGCGAAGTTATGGCTTACCTCAGTACCGGAGAGGCAAGCATCAATGACGAAACCATCCAGGCCGGCACTTTGGTGAGAACGACTGAATTGAACTTTGTCGCCCATCAGGACAGCCAGCTGATCTTAATTTTTACCGAATCTTTCTAATCAAAAAGACATAATAATAAGGACGTGATCATGACCAAAAAATACTCTGAATTTTTAACGCCAGACAACGCTGTATTGGCAATGATTGACCACCAGACAGGGCTGATGGTTGGACTGGGTGATGAACACCCGACCGTGCTGAAAAACAACATTGTCGGTCTGACCAGAACGGCAAAAGCCATTGGCTTGCCATCGGTGGTGACCGCCAGCTTACCCGAGGGGCCAAATGGTCCGGTGATGCCTGAAATTACCGACGTACTGGGTGGGGAAGTGATTGAACGTGAAGGGCAGATCAATGCATGGGATAGCCTGGCATTCAGGCAGGCCGTTGAGAAAACAGGCCGCAGAAAAATCATCATGGCGGGTGTTGTAACCGACGTATGTTTGCTGTTTCCGGCCTTGTCCGCCGTTGAAGAAGGCTACGATGTGTACGCTGTGATCGATGCCTCGGGTACCTGGAATAAAACGGTTCAGGAAGTCACGATACAGCGTTTGAGTCAGGCAGGTGTGAAAGTGACGACATGGGTTTCGGTTCTGGCAGAGCTGATGAACGACTGGCGCAGTGAATACGGTGAAGCCTTGGGACAGGTATTGGCTGATCATACGACCAAATATGGATATGTGATGAACAGTTATTTCGCCAGGGGTTAATAATGAGTGGCGAACGCAGCAGTTCGCCACCCAATGGTCATTGGGTGGCGCTATTTTCACAACTTGTTGAAGTAGTGTCCTTATCCGGAATTAAATAGTTTTTAAGCTGGTTTACCAGTCTTTGTAAATGAGTAATATCTTTTATATTCCTTATCGAAGAATAAACAGATTTATAAGTTTCTGTGGGTTCAGTTGTGAAATATACAGAGGGTTCTGTGGGTTCATTATCCCGAGTTATCCAGTTGCCATCTGCATCTTTAAAACAAGCCTCCCGGAAAAGATCAATTGTTTCATCTCGTTTGTTGGCGGAAAGGGCAAAGAAAATTAATGCAAAATTACCAACCGCCTCATACTTGTCTTCCAGGGATGAGCCTTGTTGAAGAATAATGTTTATACGCTCTATCTCTCGACGGGCAATCTTTTCTACAAGAGCCTGTCGATTTGTATACAAACCTTCGATGACATTTCTTGTGAACTGTTGCAAGTTAAAGCTTCTACGTGCGTGAAATGTTCTTGACATCCTGGCTATGCGGGCAAGGGAGTGGGTGAAGCCAAAGCGGAAGGTATGGGTACAACTGGCACAATAATCAACAATATATTCATAGTCTTCCCCCAGGGCATTGCACATCGCAGCAGCAAGATGGACATACACGTCGCCAATTTCTTGTTTATCCACGAGCCTCATGCAATTCAACACATGTAGTATTGGATTAACAAAAAACTTATCCAAAACTTTGAAAGGTATTTCTTCGTCGTCCTCTGAAAGATCAAGGTTGGGTTGATGAGTATTCCGGGACGGGTCATCACCTCCATGACCGAGCAACGGACGAGGTATCGGATGTTCAATCTCTCTTTGAGTATGGGAAGGAGCGTTTTGCTGGCCCCCTCCAGCCAACTCGCTACTACCGGATGGCGGTTGGACTTTACAAACGCCACGGCAGGAACCGACGTAACAATTGAAGCCGTAAGTGTGCTGTTGTTGTTCAGGGCCCTGGTTACCGCCGCCAGAGCCGGAAAACGTAAATCTGAAAAAACAGCCTCTAAGTAGGTTGTTTGATGCAGAGGCCTGCCGACCGGATGATGCTGATGGCGGGTTTTGTTGGCCACTATTTTGTTGGCCACTTTGTTGTTGACCCTGCCCGGGGAGCATCATAGTGATGATTGCAAATGGGTGATCCTGACTTGACTCCGGTTGATCCATCGGCTTGAACTGCGGCAAATCGTTGTTCCAATATCTTTCCAATAGCCAGCCAAGGGTGACAAACACTTCTAATGGTATTCTTGAATAGGGTTTTGCGTTCAGAGCGGCGTCACTGGTGGTCATAATCAGTTCGTTAGCCACCAGAAAATGAGTGGCGTAAATCAATGGCCAGGAGATTGACTCAAAAAAGGAGTTTTTTGCCCCGTAACCGCCAGGTCCGGGTGGGTTGTCATCTGGCAGAAAAGTTGACTCTGCATAGCCGTTTGTGTCGGCAAGGTATAAAGGGTTACCCAATGTATGTTGGTCTGGCTTTATAGAAAAGCTCTCTTTTGAAAAGCTTCCATCCTGTTGAAACCCGACAACCAAATGTCCCTTCAATGATTCGGCCTGACAGACGACAGAGAACCATGAAAACAGTATCAGCAGCGCCATAGTGAACGAGTTTTGCATTAGATCACCTTTGATAGTCTCCTGGAGACCTTTATCATTCACCAGCGGTTTTCCGGTTGGGCTTATTTCCACAACTTGTTGAGGCAGCGCCCTTATCTGGAACTAAATAGTCTGCAAGTTGATTAACGAGTCTTTGTAAATGAGTAGTATCTTTTATATTCCTTACTGAAGAATAAACATATTTATAAGTATCTGTGGGTTCAGTTGTGAACTCTGTGCTGTATTCTGGGGGAGGATTACGGGGTATGCTGTTGCCGTCTGCATCTGTAAAACAAACCTTCCTGAAAAAATCACCTGCTTCTTCTCGTTTGTTGGCGGAAAGGGCAAAGAAAATTAATACAAAATTACCAACCGGCTCATACTTGTCTTCTATGGATGAGCCTTGTTGAAGAACAGTGTTTACACGCTCTGACTCTCGACGGGCAATCTTCTCTACAAGCGTCTGGCGATCTGTATTCAAGCCTTCGATGACATCTACTCTGAACTGATGCAAGTTCAAGTGACGTGAATCAGGTTTTGTTAACAACTCGGCCATACGGCTAAGCGGGTGGCTGAAGCCTAATTCGAAGTTATGGGCACAATTGGCACAACAGTCAACAATACATTCATATTCATTCTCCAGGGCATGGCACATTGCAGCAGCAAGATGTACGTACTCGTCGCTAGTGTCGTGTTTATTCATGAGGATTCTGTAATTCAGAAAATTTAAAATTGGACGAACGAAAAATTCAGATGAAAGTCTGGATAATGTTTTTTCGTCAACACTTGAAGGATCAAATTCTTCAAAATCTGATAACGCCCCGGTTTCTTGATGAGCAATTCTAATAAGACACTCTTCAAGGCTGGGTAAATGAGGATTTCGGGACGGGTCACTACCTATGTTACCGAACAACAGACGAGCTAACCAAGGTTCAATCTCTCTTCGAGCATGGGAAGGAGCGTCTTGCTGGCCCCCTTCAGCTAAATCGCTACTACCGGATGGGCGCTGGAGTTTACAAACGCCATTACAGGAATCGACGTGACAATTTAAACCGTATGTATGCTGTTGTTGTTCAGGGCCCTGGTTACCGTCGTCGCCAGAGCCGGAGAGCATAAACCTGAAAGAAGAGCCTTTGAGTTGCGTGGTTGATCCAGAGGCCTGCTGGCCGGATGATGCTGATGGCGGGTTTTGTTGGCCACTTTGTTGTTGGCCATTTTGTTGTTGCCCCTGCCCGGGGAGCATCATAGTGGTGATCTCAAATGGGTGATCCTGACTTGACTCCGATTGATCCATTGGGTTGAGCTGCAGCGAATCGTCGTTCCAATATCTTTCCAAAAGCCAGCCAACAGCGAAAAATGCTTCCACAGGTATCCATGAATAGGCTTTGGTGTTCAGAGCGGCGTCATTGGTGGTCACAACCCTTTCGTAAGCAACCAGAAAGTGAGCGGCGTGAATCAATGGCCACGGGATCGACTCAAAAAAGGAGGTTTTTACCCCGTAACCGCCAAGATTAAATGGGTTGTCATGAGGAGGAAAAGTTGACTCTGCATAGCCGTTTGTGTCGGCAAGGTATGACGAGTCGCCCGTCAATGATTCGGCTTGGCAAACGGCAGACAGCCACGAAAGCATTAAAAGCAGTACCGCAGAGAATGATTTCTTCATTAGATCCCACATGGATACGTTAATAGTTTGTTGCTCGTAGTGCTCAGGCATTCATTTTCTTGAGAGGAAAGTTAGACTAAGAAGGTGATAGAGCAAAAAAATAAGCGTGTTTTTTTCAAAAACAAACGGTTGCAGCGGGTAAAAAAAACCCGCTACTGCAAAAGAGTCGTGAGCTTTTTTTTGTTCGGCATCTTTGGCCTGTCAGAACATTGGCTTTTTGGTCTATTCCTTCCGGGTGGTCGAAACGTCATCCCTGATCTACGCTGTGATTCAGTTTTTGCCGGGGTGGTTATGGAAAAGTCGTTATTCTCAGAGCTAAAGCGCATTGGTATCGATGAAGAGCTGGCCAGCAGGGTCAGTGCTTCCCTTGACCCTGAATACAATGCCAGTAAAAAAGATATACTCGTCTTGCAAGAAGCTATGCTGCAAATCCAAGCACGCACCGATGAACGTTACCACGAACTGAGAATTGATATGCACAAAGGATTCACAGACTTGCGTGCAGAAATAACAGATGTTCGTAACGATGTGGCCACAGTTCGCGCTGAAATGGACTCCATGCACCGGCAATACTGGATTACCTTTGGCGGCCTCATTACCACGATTTTCAGTGTCTTTGCTGTAAACGGGTACTTCCATTAACGCAAAGGCTTATGGGTTGTAGCGGTATTGTACGCATGAAAGTTTTTTTCAGTGAACTTTATAAAAACATCCTTGTCATAGTTAAGGTTGTGTAATTTTTTTGACCCCAGGATCATTAAAAAATTCAGGCGCTGGCTATTAAGATGCTGGCTATTAATTAGTATCAGTGGATTAAGTAATTAAACTTTTCAATCACTGCTGACTTTAACTCGGGCATATATAAAATGGATAGTCCCATTGGGCAAAGTAGCTGCCACCAAAATAAAACTGCAGTAACACATGCAGTTCAATCAGACTCAAATCATTCGTATCCGGGCAAACAGCCGGATCATCAGAAAAAGGATACGCCTGTCTGGCAAGCAGTTCCAGCCGCTCCAATGGTTGCGGCAAGCGACGATGCATTAATAAAACAAAAGAAGCCACTGAGTGATTACATTGGGCATCATTGTCATTCATTACGAAATCTGATTACAGTGACCACACCGCAACCGGAGGTCTCCCTGTTGCCGGAGAATCTGCTGGATGCAGCAGAACAGAGGCTGCTGTCAATCGCAGAACTTGATGAGATGCAAAGACATATCCGTCTGCAAACAAACGTCACTATTAACGGTAAACCTTGTGAGCTGGAAACACTGCCCGATGACACACCGCTCTTTTACCAAATTGAGCGGAAAGCCCCGTACTTCTAGTTCGGGGATGGATAGCTCGCA
>NZ_JAHHPQ010000080.1:0-1299 GCF_024606245.1 Endozoicomonas sp. SESOKO2 | reverse complement strand
AAATGGTCGCTTTTACTAACCAGGTTCCATCGAGCATCTGACCACAGATTTTCGCTGTACCGTCAAGACTGACGGTCACCACATGTCGGCCATCAGTACTGAAGGCTGCTGAAGAGACCGACTTATCATGAGGAATGGTCGCTTTCTCCTCCCATGACCCATCGTTCTTCAGGCCGTAGATCTTTGCCATACCATCGGAACTGGCAGTCACGAAATAGCAGCCATCAGGGCTGAAGGTCGCAAATTTAACCCAATCTTTGTGGAAAAAGGTCTCTTTTTCTTTCCATGATTCATCGTCCCACAGGCCATAGATTTTCGCCGTCCCATCTGCACTGGCAGTCACCACATGGCAGCTATCAGCGCTGAAGTTAAGTGATAGAATCGCACCATCATGGGAAATGATGCCTTTTTCTTGCCATAATCCATCGTCCTTCTGACTATAGATTTTCGCAACATCATCGTTACCGACAGTCGCCACGTGACGGCTATCGGGGCTGAAGCTGGCTAACCTGACTAAATTATTGTGGCGAATAATGGCTTTTGGTTGCCATGATCCATCGTCCTCCAGGCCATGGACTTTCGCATTGTGATCGCGACTGCAAGTCACCACAAAGCGGCCATTGCCGCTGAAGCTGGCTGACCTGGCTTTACTATTGTGGCGAATGATGGCTTTTGGTTCCCATGATCCATCGTCCTCCAGGCCGAAGATATGCGCTGTCTGACCTTTACCGATGGTCGCCATATAGCGACCTTGGGCGCTAAAGGTCGCTGAAATAAAGCCATTCTGATCGGGAATAATGGCTTTTTTTACCCAGGTACCATCGGCTTCCAGACCATAGATTTTTGCCATGCCATCTTCATTGACGGTGACCAGATAGCAACTATCGGGACTGAAGGTAGCTGAAGCGACGCGCGGATCAAAAATTTTGACTTTTCGTTCCCACGAACCATCGGCCTCTTGACTATAGATACTCGTCGTGCCGTCGTAACCGATAATCACCACGCAGCGGCTGTCGGCGCTGAAGCTGGCTGAATGTATTGAATGGCGTTGAACAATGAGAACTTTTGGTTTCCATGATCCGTCGGCCTCCAGGCCCAGGATTCTCACCGAGCCGTCTCCACTGGAGGTCAAGATATGGCAAGCATCAGCGCTGCAACTGGCGGAGCTGACAGAGCTGTTATTTGAAACAGTGACTTTTGTAGCTGACTTAAAGGCTCTAAATTGAGACTTCCGTTCAGTATTGGTGAAATGAAGCAGAGCAGGTATATAGGGATTGTTTCGGCGTTTTATGAGTGAAT
>NZ_JAHHPQ010000717.1:0-1768 GCF_024606245.1 Endozoicomonas sp. SESOKO2 | reverse complement strand
ATAGTCATTCAACAACAAAATGAACTGATAGCCCAACTACGACAGGAATTAGCAAGCCAACCTGCAACGCAGGAAGCAGGTGCAGTTGGAGGCGCCTCAGGAGGAAGCAAAAAATGTCCAATTTGTTTCAATCCAGTGGAAGATATTAGGGTGTTACAAAGTTGTGGACACGCTGGTTTTTGTGAGGATTGTGCTGGGAGAATTATAGATGAGCAGAGGAGTTGTCCGTTTTGTCGGGAAATACCGTTGTCGTACATGAAGGTTATCGACAAGTCTTTTTATTGAATGTGTACACAGTGCCAGCGTCTTGTTTTATGCTGTGTTTGCTTGAGAACGAGAGGCTCATATTGTGCCAATTATTTTTTCCTGCCAGAAACTCAATCCATTGGTATAAAATTTTTGTCGAGTCTAATAAAACGAGGCTAAACTGTCAATTGCTAAAGCCTTGATAAGAACGTCTGTAGTGTTTAAATATACGACATTACCCTATCTATTATGTATAAATTGCAGTTGTAGTAGTGCAGATGTAATTGTGCAATTGTTTTAACGAAAGCAGGTGAAAGTATGATCTTAGGGTATTCCTTTAAGACGCTTTTGTTTTCAGTATGTTTGTTTTTTTATCAGCAGGGGCTGACAAACGACACCTATGGCATTGAAGAGTTTCTCGAGTATCACAAGGCAAGCTGGAAGCCACCTTCAACAATAAAAGAAAGGCACAAAGGTCAAAGTGTGATGAGCCCACTTGAAAATATCCGTATTGGCTTTATCAGGCTTAATTTAACCTCTGACGATGTATCTGGAGATGAACGACTGGAAATCTGTGAAAATTACGAGGTGGCTGAGCAAGATTTTAATCGTCTGATCAGCTTTTATTTTAATTATGTGAACATGAGTGAACAATATCGAAAATTTCGTATTCAAAGAATGCTTAGACTAATACATTGTATATTCTCCATAAACATTAATAAGACCACTGAAAAAAAACCGGAAGATCAACAGTTAATCAATACAGCGGCAAAAAGCCTTTTTGAACACTTGTTTTTGTCTCATAAAATAAATGGCAGACGGAATCCTTATTTCATTTATTTCGATTTGAGTCCGATTGCATATCAGTCCAATTATTTCGGTGTTAATAACGGTCTGGTCCTGATGTTTCTTGCTTTTCTTGCTCCTCACTTTCTTTCCAAGGATGAACTCTATAACTATATTAGAATTTTGGATAACAGATACACCGAAAAAAGCTACAATCGAGCATTCGATCGTGAACTGCTTTCTGAAAATATCAATGAATATAATTCTCCGCGAAGTATTGCCAATCAATTGACCACAGCTCAATTGGATGCAGGAACAGCACTTCTGATCGGTTTAACCGCAATGGCGTCAGCAGCTTTCCAGCGCATGGATTCAGGGATGGAATGGCAAGAGACACTGGAGACCTTGTTGATAAGATGCTTGCCATATGAGTTACTGGCTATTGTCTACAGCAATATAACCAGTCATTGCCGCCCTGAACACTGGTACCCTGTACCTGCGGTAATGTTTACCGAGGATGGTATGCAAGAGTTTACACAGAGTATCATGGGTATTGACTTCACACACGCATTATCGGTGGTTTCATCGTCAGAAAGTCCGGAGTATCCATCGGGATACTCTGAGGGGACAGACAGCGACGATTCCGTTGAAGAGTCGGATTCAGAACATTGGGATCAGGCCATAGTCATTCAACAACAAAATGAACTGATAGCCCAACTACGACAGGAATTAGCAA
>NZ_JAHHPQ010000716.1:0-8731 GCF_024606245.1 Endozoicomonas sp. SESOKO2 | reverse complement strand
GCGACAAAGCCATCATACAAATAGATATGGCCACTACAAGTGGCCTGCTGGCGAAGCAGATGAATTATGGAGCCATAATCGACACAGATTAAAATTTTAGTGGGGGTTATTTTTAGCTCTTCAATATGACCATTAATCTTCAATATAAAACGAGTCTCACGCCGCTGGATCTCAGGAGGCTTTGGTTCGCAACTCTATTATCATCTATTTTTCAGTCTATCCTGGTCATAGAACAATCTAAATAATAATGACTTTTATTGTTTATATTCTTACCTGCTACCTATACTCTTCCCTTGGCAAGTAAAGCCATTCTCCCGAATAACGATAGTAACTGGCTGTTATCAGGCCGCTGTCCTGTTTCAGTATGAATAATTGTCTGTACTGGCCATTTTTGTTCTACGACAAATATTGTGTAATGAGGACGTCATGAAGCATTCACTGTCTCTTTTCATTATCACTTTTGTTACGATCCTGTGTTCTGAATCTTCTCCGGCTTTGCCTACCACTTCACCAAGCCTGAGACCTACCTTTAACGACACCCATCATCAAACCACTGCCTCAGCGGGCGATCTGAAGCTTTTCGAGTTGTGCTCAGGTAATATTGAGCATCCGGATCTGCTCACTACGGAGGCCATGAAACAAGCGGCTGTTAAAGCGCTTGAGCAGGTCTCTGCTACCTCTAAACAACTCATCGATCGGTGTGTTATCAAGACCCCGCTCAGAGACAGCTACCTCGACGAAGAAATCGCTGGATTCAATGCCAACAAGTCATGGGAAGATACCACCAGCACCGCCTTTTTACTGGTGGGTGTTGGTATGAAGTCAGAAACGATCATAGCAGAAGAAAGCTGTGCCTCGAAAAAACCGGTTATTGCCGGCCAAAAGGAGGGTCAGCTTTCAGTCTTGCCCAGTAACTGGCTTGAACAATTTCAGATCAAAAAAACCCTTCATTTAAAAACCGGACAGATGCTGATCGGGGTACCACTTGACAGCAGTAACGGTTCATTCGCAGATGGCTATTTTGCTGCCGTACAAAGAAAAATTGAACCCACACATCACTGTAACCCAAGTCACCTCTATGAAGGCTACTACAGGAAAAGTACAACTTATAAAGGGGAGCTTATTCACTTCAGTGGTGCAGGTATCCTGATCACTGGTTTAACCACATTGCCTGCATTACACAATACTTTTGGGGCATACCTTCGCATGAAAGATTATTGTTGGAGAGCAGATGAAGAAAAGTATTTCCACATCACAAGCCACGAGGCGCACAGGGAAATGCTGAAAGGAGAACTGGATCTGAAATCGCTGGAAGTTCCGGATAAAGGTTACATGCTCAATATTTTCGGGAATGAGCTCTTCCAAATCCTTCAGCCCGCCGTTAGCATTTCTCTTGCGGATGAATCCGAAGACGTCGATTCAAGGATGTTTAGCGGCAGAACCCTGGTTGGCTTTTCGAACAATAAAGTCTATTCCTGCTACACAGGTCAGGTTGAAAAGGCCCTGAATATTGATATCGCCTACCAGGATGCCTCACCGCAACCCGAGTTTATCCGGGCCCTGGAATTCAAAAACAATCACATCCTGGGGAATGCACCACAGGCCATGAGCCTCGTTCTTCCCGAACACGTTAAAGCCGACATCAGCAACAATCAGTTTGTAACGACAAAAGTCAGTGCCAGGAGTTCAAGAGGTATTTGCCTTGTCGGCCCGGTCCAGAGCAGAGAGGACTGGCAATTCCCACTGATCGCCAATCTATCGGGCAATCTTATAAAAGGCTATCGGACAGCACTGTCCTTGGCGGGCTATCAGAAGCTAGTGTTGAACTCAAACCAGCTTCTGGGCGATCGGGTGTCCATTGGACGCCATGGGAATCTGACTTTGCCGGTCACACTGGCAGGCGACAAAAACAACCAGTTTAAGGCGGGCGATGACCACCCCTGTTACCAGCTTGAACATACTCATATCATCGGTGGCTTTGTATTTTCCGACGCTACTACTACCTGTCCGGGCAGGCTCACTCCCCCAACAATGTTTACTACCTCATACCCGCAGACATTCAGCTCTGTAAAATCTTCTGACTCTGTCACAACATCGGTTGTACATTCCCAGACAGAAAAACCATCTACCAGAAAACGGCTCACCAGTTCACAAAGACTCGTGACAGGAATTCGGCAAGTCTTCAGCAATGCGACGGAGGCAAGTTATCTTGAGTCCCTTGATGACAAAGTCAGTGATAGTTCGACGAGCCTGAACGTTTGGCAAACCTCGCTGGCAGTCGTTGGCGGGTTAGCTATTGTGCCTACGGCTATTGTTCTCGGTTATTTCAGATACAAAATGAAACTCTATTTACTGACACCTCCTACCGAATGGTACCGCTTGAGGTCTCAAGATGATCTTTAATGGGCACTGAGCAGCAGTTATATTTTGACAGGGGTGATTATCTCCGGTGAAGGTATAAACTTCGCCGCTATGGGTCGAGCGTACTTCTTAATTTCGCCCCTGAAGAGTAATGATTTCAGACATTAATATCCTCCCCCGCCCTGATCAGCTATAGTCTTACGCGAAATGAAAATAATCACTTTTCAAAAAATCCTACCGCCGAATAACACCGACTATACTCTCTTAGCAAATAAAAACATTATCTAACAAAAACAATAGTACCTGCTTGAGATCAAGCTGCAGCCATATTTCGGCATGAATGATTATTAGTACTAACCGTTTTTGTTTTACGACACTTATTGTGTAATGAGGACGCCATGAAATACTTACTGTCTCTCTGCATTATTATTTTTATAACGGCCTTATTTGTTGAATCTTCCCCAGCTTTCCCCACCACTGCAACAACCGCGAGCCCCACTTACAGTGCCACCCAACCTCAAACCACTGCCGCAACAGGCAGACTGGAACTTTCCGAGTTGTGCAAAGGAAAACCCTTAGGCGAGGACCTGCTCACCTCAGAAGCCATGGTACAGGCAACTCTAAAAGCACTCAGGCAAGTCTCTGTCAGGACCAGACAATCCATTGACCGATGTGTTATCTACACCCCGACCGAAAAAAGCTATTTCGACGAAAGCAAAATCAACTACCTCGACGAAAGCATTGATGAGTTCAATTCTGACAGACCATGGGAAGAGACCACCAACACCGCATTTCTTCTGGTGGGTGTCGGCATGAAGTCAGAACCTGTTTCCGCTGGTGAAGACTGCGCTTCGAAACGGCCGGTCATTGCCGGTAGCCACGACGATCTGCCTTCGGTCCTGCCCGGTAGCTGGCTTGAACACTTTCAGGTCAAAGAAACCATCCATTTAAAAGCAGGGCAAATGCTCATCGGGGTGCCACTGGACCGCAGTGACGGTTCATTGGCAGACGGCTATTTTGCTGCCCTGATGAAGAAAATTGAGTACAAACATGACTGCAGAGATGGCGGTTGGTCCTGGTCCAGACGCTACCACCATAACAGCGAAAAAGTTTTTTTCAAAGGTGAGCTGATTCACTTTAACGGTGCAGGCATCCTGATCACGGGTTTGACCACGTTACCTGCACTGGACGCCTTTATGGAAGATGCTGGCAAACATTGCGAAGCTGATTCGAAGATTATCACTACTGCCAGCCACGAAGTGTACACTGAGATGCTGAAAGGAGAGCTGAACCTGAAATCCCTGAAAGTCCCGGCTAATGGCTACATGGCCAATATTTTCAGGAATGAGTTCTTTCAAATCCTTAAGCCTGCCATCAGCCTTTCTCTAGCCGATGAATCGGAAAACGTAGATTCAGCACTGTTCACGAACAGAACCCTGGTTGGCTTTTCGAACAATCAGGTCTATTCCTGCTACAACAAAAAAAATCCCGTTGAAACGGCTGTGGATATTAACCTTACCTACCGGGATACCTCACCCCGAAGCGAGTTTATTCGGGCCATAGAATTCAAGGACAATTACATATTGGGGAATGCGCCAAAAGCCATGAACCTTGCTCTTCCCGAACACGTTACAGTCAGCATTGTCAACAGTGAGTTTGTAACGACAAAAGTCAGTGACGTTAATGCAAAAGGCATTAGCATTCATGGCCCGGACCAGAGCAGCGAAGACTGGCGAGCCCCGTTGACCGTCGATATGACGGGCAATCTTATCAGGGGTTATCAGGCAGCACTGTCTTTGACCGGTTATCAAAAGCTGGTATTGAAATCAAACCAGCTTCTTGGCGAGCTGGTGTCCATAGAACGCCGGAACGATCTGACACTGCCTGTGACACTGTCAGGCGACAGCAACAACCAGTTTAATGCACTCGGTAATGATCCCTGCCACCAGCTTGAACATACTAACATTATCGGTGGCTTTGTATTTTCTGATGGGATCACCTCCTGTCCAGGTAGCTTCACTCACCCAACAATGTTTACTTCATCATTCCGCAGGCTATTCAGCTCGATTAAGTCTATTACTTCTGCTACAACAACCCATGTTAATTCCGGGACACCGAACCCATTAACCTCTGGCTTTTCCTTAAGCACTGAATCTGCTTTGAAATCGATACTGACAAGCTCAGAGAAAAATCTTAAGGGCACATCGTCGCCAACCCACTCAACTCCCTTTAAAAAACGGAGTAACAATACTAAAGATAAAATTTCCAAGGGCAGAAATGCCAGACTTAACGACACCAAGCCCGGTCCATCACCAGCCAGAAACCTGCCCACCCATTCACAAAGTCTTGTGACAGAACTAAAGCCGACCTACAACAATTCAACTCCGGCAAGTCTTGAGTTCTCGGATGGTCGCAGAGGTGGCAGTTCGTCAGGCTTTAAGCCCTGGCAAAAAGCACTGACCGTCGTTGGTGGAGTTTTGGTTTTTGCTGCTGGTATTGCCGCTATCACCTACTACAAGGTCAAAAATAAACGTTCTCCCCAGAAGGAGCCTCTTATCGATATGAAACATATGGATGACCATCTGCAAGTTATGAATGACCCTCTGGCTGAGTTGTAAACGCGTAAACCGTCCGCCGGAACTCCTGTCTCGACTGATACGATGAGGCAGGGTGCAGGACGCAGCGCTAAAAATATCTTATGCACAGCAACACAATCTCAGTTAAACTCCCGAGGTATCTCCTGCCCAAGAGCACAGCACTTTTGCGACAACCTCGCACCCTGACGGCAATTTTCACTCAATAATGCCTCTGGCAGGATATTCCTTTCCGGACTTTACCGCGTAATCAGCGAGAGTCTTTTCGTTTTATGTTGAGCTGTTCACAGCTGTATGCAGATAACCTGAGGCAAGCATGAAGCTTTCCACATTTGGCACTAAATTTACCAGTCATACCGGCATACTCCAGCTTATGGATGATCTGGGCAATGCACTGGCCGGCGGCCAGGATATGATTATGATGGGAGGAGGGAATCCTGCCCATATTCCTGAAGTGGAAGAGGCTTTTCGTCAGCGACTTCAGACAATTCTGGACAGTCAGTCCGAGTTCACCCGACTGATCGGCACCTATGACCCGCCCCAGGGAGAAAAAGAATTTGTTCATGAGACGGCCCGCTTTCTCAACCGTCAGTTTGGCTGGAAACTGGGAGCGGAAAACATTGCCTTGACCAACGGCAGCCAGGCCGCGTTCTTCATGCTCTTCAATATGTTTGCCGGTCATTATGATGATGGCAGCCATCGCTGTATTCAATTGCCACTGGCGCCTGAATATATTGGCTATGGTGACGCAGGTCTGAGCGATAACTTCTTCCTGGCTAACAAGCCTGAAATCAAGATCATCAATGATGACATGTTCAAATATCATGTCGATTTCAGCAGCCTGGAAGTGGATGAACGTACCGGTGCACTTTGTGCTTCCCGTCCGACTACCCCAACCGGTAATGTCCTGACCGACCTGGAAGTCAGCCGACTGGACGAAATGGCCAGAGCCCATGACATTCCCCTGATCATTGACGGTGCCTACGGAACCCCATTCCCAAACCTGATCTTCAGCGATGCCAACCCGGAATGGAATGAGAACACTATTCTCTGCCTCAGTCTTTCCAAACTTGGCCTGCCAGCTGCCAGAACCGGTATCGTTATTGCCAACGAGCAGGTTATCAAAGCATTATCGGGCATCAACGCCATCATGAATCTGGCTCCCAACAGTTTTGGCAGCCTGATCGTGCTGGATATGATCCGTGACGACAGTATCATTGATCTCAGCAAAAATGTGATTCGTCCTTATTATGAAAACAAGGCCAGGTTTGCTTTTTCTTTATTGCAGAAGCATCTCAATGGCGTCAACTGGAAGGTACACACACCGGAAGGTGCCATGTTCCTGTGGCTCTGGTTTGAGGGACTGCCCATCAGCAACCAGGAACTCTACGAACGACTAAAAAAGCGCAACGTTCTGGTAGTCTCCGGCCACTATTTCTTTCCAGGCATCAACGATGACTGGCAGCACAAGCATGAATGCCTGAGGATGACGTATGCTCGCGATAATAAAACCGTAGAGCGTGGTGTTGCTATTATTGCTGAAGAAGTTCGCAAGGCTTGTCAGGGGCAATAATCGGTCCTGATTCTACCGTAAAGCTCTGCTCAAAGTGCGGGGTTTTCAAGTGGTCTTGATGAGCCCCGTGTCAGGTTGAGTGAACCCATCCGGATGAGGCCAAAATAACCAGCGTAATTAAGGTCAATACGGGATTGAGGCCAGCCAGGAGAGGTTTTAAGATGCTTTGCCAGTGAATGGGGGGGGGTTGCACGTTAGGTGACTGCTTGAGGTAATGGGCTTGCAGAATACCTGCTATCTGCCGCCTGTTCACTCTTTCATAAGCCTGATAAACTGAATAGACCGGCTGAGATTGTCTGGAATCACACCATGAATAATGATCAGAAAACACTTTATGTGTCCGACTTCTATAGCTGGACAAAACAGCAGGCTCAACTCATTAAAGAACGCCGGTTCAACGAACTCGATCTCGATAACCTTGCCGAAGAAGTGGAAGGTATGGGGAAGCATGAGCCGTGCTCATTGACCAGTCACTTGATGCAACTGCTCATGCATTTATTAAAATGGCAGTACCAGCCAGAGCGACGTTCAAGAAGCTGGCGCGACTCCATTATTTTGCAAAGAGCCAAGGCTAAAGATGTACTGGATGAAAACCCCGGCCTGAAGCCCAGGAAGGCAGAACTGTACAAAAAAGCCTACAAAAAAGCCGTCGTCCTTGCGGCCAGGCAAACCGAGTTACCCCTTGAAACCTTCCCTTCAGAATGTCCGTGGACGTATGAAGCAGTCATGCACGATGACTTTCTTCCAGAGAATCCGCCTCACTAGCCGCCATGCGCCTGCGGTGCTTGTGCAGGCGGTTGCCTTCACAGTAAGCACAGCCACCGTGATTGTGCCAGAACCATCCCTGTTCAGCGGTGCATCTTTCCATAAACGGTACAGAGCCTGTCTTGGCTTGCGCTTGGTTCGACTCATAATCCCCCGCCATAATCACGGCGGTCACGGTATCGGTACCCTCTAACTCAATCTGCCACCGTGAACCCCGACCGGCAGGCAGACGAAAGCCCCGATCTGAAGTCAGATCAAACTTTGTCTCGAAATTGTCCCCTACAGAGGACTCCGGCTTGCAATCCATCCATTCAAATCTACATTAACAGCTAGTTCCATAGCTCGTTTTTCTTCGCTGAAAACAGAGCCATTCTTGTAAAACGGTTCTTTCAGAAAAGATGTAAATTCATAGTGCGGTTTCATATTCCAGTTTGGACGAGATCCCTTCCAAGGCTTTGCATCTGCAAAGTAAATCCACAGGTACTGTGTCATGTACAAAAGCCAATTCCCGTCACGTCTCGCTCAAGTCTTCACTCTGTCGCTAATCATGTCACTGTTCATAGTAATGGGTAGTCAGGCCGAATCCCCTACACCTGCGGAAGCTAACCATCTGGTGCCATTGGAACAAATCATCAGTCAGATTCGGAAAAAGTACGGTGAGGTCATCATTCAAAACGTTCGTCTTACAGAAGAAGACAGACGCAGGGTCAGGGTCATTGACTTTACTGACAGTAGAAACAGAAACCAGCGTGCAGTCGTTGATGCCCAATCAGGCAAGGTCATTGAAGTTGCCCAATTGCAGACGCCCATGCCGCTGGAAAAAATCATAGAGAAAGTCAAAAGCAAGCATTCTGTTGCGGTCATCCTGAAAACAAGGACCGACATGCGAAATGGCCAGCGGGTTCGAATCATTGACTTTATAGACAAAAAACAAAAGCGCTGGTCTACGACGCTTGATGCCTATACCGGAATGCTCGTTGATGATATCACCTACACAGTGCAACCTCAGGGTAAACTTGTGTCCCTGAGTCAGGTCATAACAAAGGCCAGAGAAACTCACAATAGTATTGTGATTCTGAAAACCCGACTGGCACGCTGGAAGAAACAGCAGGTTCGGGAAATTTATTATCTGGATGAGAGTCGCTTCAAGAAAAGGCTGGTCGTAAATGCCTCTAGTGGAGATGTCATTGAAGATCGCCCCTACCCATCGCCGCTGTAATCGTCTCTATGGAAAGCCTGATGTTACCGGTTTCTGACTTTACTTACGTCAAAGGGAAAAATTCGGTGAATCAGCCAGTCTGGCTTCAACACTAATTTCTTGTGCTCTAACTTGGGCATTACGAGACACGCAACCATTAAATTATCTAATTGATTTATAAAGAAAAACTAGCCACCTGGTTCTTATAGTTGTAAGAAATGACTTTTATCATTGTTTCGT
>NZ_JAHHPQ010000079.1:0-17628 GCF_024606245.1 Endozoicomonas sp. SESOKO2 | reverse complement strand
CTCAGAAGCAGAAATTTTTATCCTCAATTTCTTGCAATCCTCGCTACGGACGCTTGATTCCGACAGGCTGCTAGCAAAGACCTTTTCTTAAAAGCAAAAGTGTCACCGGTAAAAAACATCGTTGAAGCCATGTACCGGATCCGCCCGTTACTTAGTTACTTTGCTTTCTTTAGGGCTGGGGCCATAATCCTGGTACGTACTATCAGGCCTGCGTTTTCGATCTCTTTGTTTATGATCTGACAGGGTTTGAGTGCTCTTGCAGACTGTCCCGCGTGGCTGTAGCTGGGCATTCTCTCTGATCACTGTCACTTCACAGGTTTTTCGCCTGCTGTGAGCTTTGCTTTTGTGCAACGACAGGGCCTGAGAACTCTTGCAGAGAGCCCCGCACGGCCGCGGCTGGTCATCATCCCCGACTATTTCTGCGTCACAGGTTTTTTGCCCGCTGTGGCAGTTTCTTTTGTGATCCAGCAGGGCTTTAGCACTCTTGCAGACCTTCCCGCAGGTTAGCAGCTGATGATCCTTTGTGGTCGTGATTATGTCACAGGTTTTTTGTCCGCTGTGGACTTTGTGTTTGTGATGTGAAAGGGCCAGAGAACTTTTGCAAACTTTCCCGCACGGCTGCTGTAGGCCATTTTTCCCGAAGACTGTTCTGTCACAGGTTTGTTGCCCGCTGTGTACGCCTCTTTTGTGGGTCGACAGAGATTGAACATTCTTGCAGATCATCCCGCATGGCTGTGGCTGGCCATTCTTTCCGATCACCGTCACTTCACAGGTTTTTTGCTCTGAGTGGTATCTGTATTTGTGATTGCACAGAGCTTGAACATTCTTACAGACTGTCCCGCATGATCGCGGCTGGCCATCCTTCCCAATCACGATTTTTTCACAGGTTTTTTGCTCTGTTTGGTGTTTCTTTTTGTGATTCCACAGAGCTTGAGCATTCTTACAGACTGTCCCGCATAACCGCGACTGACCTTCCCCTTCGACCAGGGTGACGCCACAGACTTTTTGCCCGGTGTGATAGCTGCTTTTATGGACCGACAGGCTCTGAGCATTCTTGTAGACCTTTCCGCACGGCCGCTGCTGACCATCCCTCCCGACCAGGGTCACATCACAGGTTTGTGGTCCAATGTGGGCTTTGCTTTTCTGATCCGACGGGGCTTGTAGGTCATAGGCAGCCCCTCCGGAAGAAAGGCGGCCTGAAGGAGAAGTTCCGATTGGGTGTCTGGGATGTGCAAGTGTACAGGAAGTCCCGTTTTCTTCTGGAAGAATATGATTGCTCAGACTGAGTAACCCGACGATTATAATTGAGTCATCAGCGGTAATGTGAGAATTCCCTTGCATTGTCACATCATCATTCAGTGATCCCACAGGGCCAGTTGGACAGGCAGCTTCTGCACTTATTAAGAGAGTAGGCTTGTCTGTCGAATTTGCTACGGGATTCAGCGGCCATGCACTGGCTCCTCTGTTCCCGGATGATGGCCGGAAACTGCAAACTCCATGACAGGGGAAGATGAAACAATTGAAACCTAAAGTATGTTGAGTTTGCTGAGGGCCTCCGTTACCGCCAACAGAGCCAGAATAGCGGAGGCTGGTGAAAGAGCCCGCAAGGTGGCTGGTAGCTCCCGGAGCTTGCTTTCCAGATGATTCTGATAGCTGTTGTGGTTGCTGGTTATGGCTATAGTCAGGCACCATAGTGATGATGGCAAACGGATCAGCTCCCCGTGTCAGCATAGATGTTGGTTCTTGTGGTTCGATTGGGTTAAACGACGGTAAATCGAGGTTCCAATCACTGTTCAAAAGCCAGCCGATAGCAACAACTACTTCTATGGCCAGCCATGAATAAGGGGTGGCGCTCATAAAGGTGTTTTTGGTGGTCAGGATCAGTTCGTAACCCGTCAGCAGATGAGTGGCGTAAAGCCATTGCCATGGAATCGATGCAGTTAGAGTCATTTTTACCTCGTAACTGTTAAACCTTTGTTGTTTATCATCAGTCGCTAAATACAGTCCGGCGTAGTCGTTTGTTTCGATAGTGTCTGGCGGATTGACCGGCAATGTAATCAGGCTACGATTTATAGAAAAGTTCTGGTTTGGAAACACTGCATTGTGTTCAAACTCGATAATAAACCATTTTGTTGAGGAGTCAGCCTGACAGACGACAGACAACAATAATATCAGCAACAGCGGTGCCGCAAAGAGTGAGTGTCTAATAATTATAACCTTGCATACGGGTGGAGAGAGAGGAAGGATAGATCAAGAAAATAAGTATTTTTTCTGTCAAAGACACTTTGTTAAAAACCAAAGGTTGTACCGGGTGAAAACTCATCGAAGCCATGTACCGGATTAGCCCGTTACTCATGCAATTTGCATTTTTTAGAGCAGGGGCCCTGGTCCCTATTATCAGGCTTCCATTTTTGATGTCTTGTTTTATGACCCGACAGGGCTTGAGCACTCCTGCAGGCTGTCTCACATAGCTGTGGCCGAGCATCCTCACTGACCACTTTAACTTCACAGGTTTTTCGCCTTCTATGGGCTTTGCTTCTGTGCGATGACAGGGCCTGAGAATTCCTGCAGAGAGCCCCGCACGGCTGCGGCTGGCCATCATCCCCGACTATTGTTGCGTCACAGGTTTTTTGGCCGCTGTGGTGGGTTCTTTTGTGATCCGACAGGGCTTTAGCATTCTTGCAGACCTTCCCGCATTGCCGCTGTAGGCCATCCTTCCCGACGACTGGTGTTTCACAGGTTTTTTTCCCGCTGTGTACGCTTCTTCTGTGAGTCGACATGAATTGAGCATTCTTGCAGATCATCCCGCATGGCCGCGGTTTGCCATCCTTTCCGACTAATGTCAGGTTGCAGGTTTGTTGCCCGCTGTGGTCTCTTCTCTTGTGATAGAATAGGTTTTGATTATTCTTGCAGACCTTGCCGCATGGCCGCGGCTGGCCATCCTCTCCAACCACTGTCATTTCACAGGTTTTTTGCTTGCTGTGTACGCTGCTTCTGTGACTCCGCAGAGATCCGGCATTCTTGCAGACCACCTCGCATGGCCGTGGCTGACCATCCTTCCCAATCACAGTCACTTCACAGGTTTGTTGCCCTGTGTGTTGTCTGTTTTTGTGATTCCACAGAGTTATAGTATTTTTGCAGACTTTCCTGCATGGCCGCAGCTGACCATCCTCTCCGACCACGATCACATCGCAGGTTTTTTGCTCTGTGTTGTGTTTCTTTTTGTGATATAACAGAGCTTGAGCATTCTTGCAGACGGTCCCGCATGGCCGCGGTTGGCCATCCCTTCCGACCACAGTGAAACTACAGGTTTTTTGCCCGGTGTGGTAGTTGCTTTTGTGAACCGACAGGGCTTTGGCATTCTTGGAGACCGTCTTGCATGGCTGCGGCTGGCCATCTCTTCCGACCATTATCATGTCACAGGCTTGCGGCTCGATGTGGCCTCTTTCTTTTTGACCCGACAGGGTTTGATGGCAATGGGTAGCGCCTCCGGAAGAAAGACGACACGAAGGTGAAGTCCCCATTGGACCTGTGGAAAGAGTAGGCGTAAAGGAAGGCCCGTTTTCTTCTGGACGACTATGATTGCCCAGACTGATTAACCTGGCGACTGTCATTGAGTCATTATCGGTGACAGGCAAATTCCCGTGCATTGTCACATCATCACTGAGTGACCCGGCAGGGGCAGTTGAACAGGCGCCTTCTGTAGTTATTAATTGTGAAGGGTTGCCTGTCGAATTTGCTTCGCAATTCAGCGGCCACTGAGTGGGTTCATCCGATAATGGCCGGAACATGCAAACGCCAAAACAGGGGAAGACGAAACAATTTAAACCGAAAGTATGCAGAAGTTGTTGAGAGCCTCCGTTTCCGCCGCCAGAGCCCGAAAACAGGAAGCTGATGAAAGAGTCTATAAGATGGCTGTTGGCTCCCGGGGCTTGCTGGCCCAATGATTCTGCCAGCTGCTGTGGTTGTTGGTTCTGACCAGAGCCAAACATCATAGTGATGGTGGCAAACGGGTGGTCCTCCCGTGTCCGCATAGCTGTTACTTCTTGTTGTTCAATCGGGTTAAACGAAGTTGAATCGGGGTTCAAAGAGCTTTTCAAGAGCCAGCCGACGATAACAACGAAGACTTCTACAGGTAAACATGAGTAAGGGTGGGAGCTCAGAAGGGAGTTGGTGGTCTGGATCAGTTCGTAACCGACCAACAGATGAGTGGCGTAAATCCATTGCCATGAAATTGATTCAATAAGAGTCGTTTTTACCCGGTAACTGTTAAATCTGTGTCGTCTGTCATCAGGCGTTAAATCCAGTCTTGTATAGTCCTTTGTGTCAGTGATGTCTGACGGGTTGCCGAATAATGTACTCAGGCCATGCTTTATAGAAAAGCTGTGGTTTGGAAATGCTGCATTGTGTTCAAACGTGGCAATAAACCGTTCTGCCAAGGGTTCGGCCTGACAGGCGACAGACAACAACAATACCAGAAACAGCAGTGCCGTTAAGAATGAGTGTCTAATAATTCTATCCATTTGTTCCAGTGGCCAGAGGGATAGGATAGATCAAGAAAATAAACGTGTTTTCCTTTCTAAGATCCTTTGCTGGAAACTAAAGGTTGTACTGGGCAAAAACTTGTGAAAGGTCAGTTGCCAGACCAGATCTTCACATCTTCACTTTACCCTCCTGAGAACTCGGTGCATTGTCCTGGCTTACATCAAAAGGCTTGCGTTTTCGGTGCATTCTTTTGTGCTCAGACAGAACTTTAGCACTCTTGCAGACTTTACCGCACGGGTATTGAACCCCATCAGGCCCGACCAATGTTACGTCGCAGGTTTTTTGCCCGGAGTGAAGTCTCCTTTTGTGATCCGACAGGGCTTGAATACTCCTGCAGTCCACCCCACATGACTGCTGCTGGCCAAGCTTCCCGACCACAGTTTCATCGCAGGTTTTTTGCCCGGAGTGATGTCTCCTTCTATGATCCGACAGGGCTTGAGCACTCTTGCAGACTGCACCGCATGAACGCTGCTGGCCATCCGCTCCAAACACAGTTTTGTCACAGGTTTTTTGCCCTGAGTGGAGTTTTCTTTTGTGATCCAACAAAGTTCTCAGATTATTGCAGACGTTCCCGCATGATCGCTGATGGCCATCTTTTGTGATCACGGTTGCGTCACAGATCTGTTGCCCGCTGTGCTCTCTTCTTTTGTGATCCGCCAGATCGCGAGCAGTTCTGTAGGTCCTCCCGCATAGCCGTCGCTGACCATCCTCCCCGACTAAAGCCACTTCGCAGGTTTTGTGCCTGCAGTGGGCTTTCATTTTGTGATACGAAAGAGATTGGGCATTCCTGCAGACCTTTCCACATAGCCGCTGTTGGCCATCCGCTCCGACTAAAGTCACGCCACAGGTTTTTCGTCCGCTGTGGATGTTGCTTTTGTGAGAAGAGAGGACCCGAGCATTCTTGCAGACGGTCCCACATGGTCGCTGCCGACCATCCTTCCCAACCACGGTCACGTGACAGATTTGTTGCCCGGAGTAGTCTCTGCTTCTGTGATTCAACAGGACTTTAGCATTCTTGCGGACTGTCCCACATGGGCGCTGCTGGCCACCCTCCTCAACCACTGTTACTTCCCAGTTTGTTTGCCCATTGTGGTCTGAGGTCTGGACTGCGCCTGTCTGGAAAAGGTGGGGTTGGCCCCGACTAAATTGGGTTGATTCAGTATTTATTTGTTGTGTTTTTGGATGGATAAGCGTAAAGAAAAACTGGTCATTTTCGAGAAGACTCTGTAGGCCGGGTGACTCATCATTGACTACAAAATCATTAGTATTGAAAGACAAATTGCCGAGTATGGTCAAATTATTATTGAATGGCCCGCTATCTAAGGTTTTATGGACGATGCCTGCACTCATCGAGTCTGAGGCGACCTCGCTTATGGAGTTTTCATCAATGTCATGAGCCTGTGGCTCACATTGTTCATCAGAATTCGATGCTCTGCTATCGGATGATGGTCGGAAATTACAAACGCCACGACAGCTATGGACGAAACAATTTAAGCCTAAAGTGTGTGAGTGTTGTTGGGGATCTTTTCTGTTACCGTCGTCAGATTCAGAATACAAGAGGTGAGTGAAAGGGCCTGTAAAGTGGACAGTTGCTATTGGGGTATGCTGCGCTGATGATTCTGATGGCTGACTTTGTTGTTGGTCTTGTTCAGAGCCATACATCATAGTGGTGATCGCAAACGGGTGATTCTGGTTCGTCTCTTGTTCAATTGGGTTAAACAGTGGTGAATCGTGGTTCCAATAGCTTTGAAAAAGCCAGACGACAACGACAAGCAATTCTTCAGGTAGCGATGAATAAGAGGTGAAGCTCTGAGGGGCGTCTTTGTTGGTCAGGATCACTTCGTAGGCAATCAGCAGATAACTGGCGTAAAGCCATTGCCAGGAAATCGAATCAATAAGGGATCTTCTTATCCTGTAACTGAAAGTTCGGTGCCGGTTGTTATCAAGCGTCGAACCTGATCCTGAATAGTCGTTTTTGTTGGCAATATCTGACTGGCTGTCTGGCAGTGTGTTCTGGGCATGTTTTACAAAAAATCCCTGATTTGAAAAAACTGCCTTCTGTTCTACGTCGACAATAAAATATTCTGTCAATACTTTGGCTTGACAGAAGGCAGACGATAACAGTGTCAGCAGTAATGCCGAAAAGAGAGAGTGCTTAATAACTCTATCCACCCTGGTCCACATCATAAGACTTGCGTTTTGGATACATTCTTTTGTGGTCCGAAAAGGTTTTAGCATTGTTGCAGATCTTTCAGCATAGTCGCGGTCAATATTCAGCTCCTAATCAACAGTTTTGCGTTTTAGATGTACTCTTTTGTGATTCATGAGGGCTTTAGCACTGCTGCAGACCTTTCCACATAGCCGCTGCTGGTCATCCGCTCCGACCACTGTTTCATTACAGGTTTGCTGCCCGGTGTGGCATCTGCTTTTGTGGTCGTAAAGGGCTCGATTATTCTTGCAGACCTTGCAGCATAGCCACCGCTGACCATCCTCCCCGACTACCGTTTCGTGACAGGTTCTTTGCCCGCTGTGGTATCTGCTTTTGTGAGTTGTCAGTGCTTTGGCATTTTTGCTTATCTTCCCACATGGCCTCTGCTGACCATCCTCCCCTGTCACTGCCACGTGACAGGTTTTGTGTCCGGTGTGGTAACCGCTTTTGTGGTTGGACAGGGTTATGTGCTTTCCCCAGACCCTTCCGCATGGCCGCGGTTGGCCATCTTCTCCAACCACTGTTACGTCACAGTTTTTTTGCTCACTATGCCCATTTCCTCTGTGAAGCCGCAGGGCTTGAACATTTTTGCAGATCTTTCCGCATAGCCGTTGCTGACCATCCTCCCGTTGCACCATCACGTCACAGACTCTTTGCCCGCTGTGATATCTGTTTTTGTGAGTAGAGAGAGCTTGCAGATTTTTGCTGAGTGTCCCACATGGTCTCTGGTGGCCATCCTCCCAGACCACCATCACATCACAGATCTTTTGCCCGGTATGGGCAATTCTTTTGTGATCCGACAGGGCTTTGGCATGCTTGCAGACCTTTCCGCATGGCTGTTGCTGACCATCCTCCCGCTCCACCATCAGGTAACAGGTTTGTTGCCCGGTGTGGTATTTGCTTTTGTGAACTGACAGAGCTTTGGCACTATTGCAGATCCTCCCGCATGGGCACAGCTGGCTGTCCTCTCCGGATACTGTCGCGTCACAGGCTGATTGCCCGGCAGCGTCAGTTGTAAAGCTTGTCTCTGCTCTCAATGAATCTAAGGTGAGTTCATCTCCAGGATCACTGTTATTGGCTGGGGGGGCATCAATGCTATGCGGCTGTTGCTGCTGCGGTTGAGATTGAAATAGTTGACCAAAATCGTATTGACGTTCAATGGCAGGGATATCTTGCCATATGTCTAAAGGCGCGGTTTGCTGCTGACGTGTACCGATTACAGAACCAAAATGACTCATGCAGCTAAAGCAGTATCCATTGGCCAAATGGGCGCATGGGCTTTGTCCGGCGTTCGGCGGACGATCGGCGGGCTCTCCGCTATCGGATGATGGTCGAAAAATACAAACGTCATGACAGGGATGGACGAAACAATTTAAACCCAAAGTATGTGAGTGTTGTTGAGAACCTCCGTTACCACCGTCATAATCAGTAGTATTCAGGGGGCTGATGAAAGAGCCTGTAAGGCGGGTGGTTGCCCCTGAGGTTTCCTGACTGGATGATCCCGGTGGTTGGTTTTGTGGTTTGCTATGTCCTGAGGCCAACATCATTGTGATGGTGGCAAACAAGTGATTTCCCTGTTTCAGTAAAGATGTTGCCTCTTGTTGTTTGATCAGGTTAAACGACGGCAAATCGGAGTTCCAATAGTTTTTTAAAAGCCAGCCGAGGACAACAACCACTTCTGCAGGTAACCATGAATAAGGGGTGGAATTTGAAGGAAGGTTTTCGGTGGTCAGGATCGGTCCGTAACCCACCAACAGATGAGTGGCATAAAGCCATAGCCAGAAATTCGATTCAATAAGGGTTGTTTTTGCCCCGTAAACTGATTTGTCATCAGGCGATGAATCTGATTCTTCATAACCGTCCTTGTTGGTAATATCTGCTGGGCTGTCTGGCAGCGTTTGCCGGTCACGCTTTACAGAAAAGATCTGGTCTGGAGAACCTGCTTTCTGCTCAAACTCGACAACAAAGCGTCTCGTCAGCGGTTGAGCCTGACAGGTTGAAAACGACAATTGTAGTAAAAATAGCAGTACCACAAAGAATGAGTGTTTAATAATTCTATCGCTGCATTCTGGTTAACAGAGAGGAAGGATAGATCAAGAAAAGGAGTCTGTTTTTCTATCAAAAACCTTTTGTTAAAAACCAAAGTCAGCACTGCGAAAAACCTTATTAAAGGGAGGGTGTCAAATCAAGGGTTGGGGGCAAGATCAACAGGTTTGCGTTTTCGATGTCTTCTTTTGTGATCCAGAAGGGCTCTGGCATTTTTGCAGACCTTTGTGCATTGCCGCTGCTGGCCGTCTTCCCCGACCACTGTTTCGCCAAAGGCTTTTGCCCGGTGTGGTGTTTTTTTTGTGATTTGCCATTAGTACAGCATTCTTAAAGACCATTCCACATTTTTGCTGACCATCCTTCCCTACCGCGAGCAGGTTACAGATTTTTTGCCCGGTGTGGTATCTGCTTTTGTGATCCGTCAGGGCCAGGGCACTTCTGCAGACATTGCCGCATGGCCGCTGCTGGCCATCCTTCCCGACCACTGTTGCGTCGCAGATTTTTTGTCCGGTGTGGCATCTTCTTTTGTGATCCGAGAGGGCTTTAATACTGTTGAAGAGCCTTCCACATGGTCGTTGCTGACCGTTCTTCATGTCCGCCGTCTCGCCACAGGTTTGTTGCCCGGTGCTGTCTGTTCTTTTGCGGTTCGGTAGGGCTTGTTGGCAATCAGGTGAAGTCCCCATTGGATATGTGGAATCGGTCAGCGAACAGGAAACCCTGTTTTTTTCAGGAAGTGTATTATTACTCAGACTGAGTAACCCGTGGATTATAATCGAGTCATTAGCGGCGACAAGCAAACTCCATTGCCTTGGCTTACTGAGTGGCTCGACAGGGTCAGTTATACAGACTGCTTTTGCACTCATTAACTGTGAAGATTTGTCTGTCGAACTTTCTTCAGCATTTAGCGGCCAATTATTGGACCTTCTGTCATCGGATGATGGTCGGTAACTGCAAATGCCATGACAGGGATGGAGGAAACAATTTAATCCCAAAGTATGAGAGTGTTCTTGAGGATTTCCGTTACCGCCATCATAGTCAGTAGTATTCAGTGGGTGGGTAAAAGAGCCAGTCAGTTGAGTGGTTGCTCCTGAAGTTATCTGACAGGATGATTCTATTTGCTGACCTTGTGGTGGGTTATGTCCAGAACCCGGCATCATAGTCATGGTGGCAGAGGGTTGATCCTGACTGGTCTCTTTTTGTTTGATCGGGTTAAAAAACGGTGATGCCGGGTTCCAATAGTTTTTTAAAAGCCAGCCGACAGCGACAAACACTTCTTCAGGTAGCCATGAATAAGGAGCTGAGTTTGGAGAGATGTTTTTGGTAGTCAGTATCAGTTCGTAACCCACTAACAGGTGTGTGGCATGAAGCCATCGCCATGAAATCGACTCAATAAGTGTCGTTTTTATCCAGCAGTCATTTTTGTTATAAGGTGTTGAATCCAGTACTGCATGGTCGTTTATGTCGGTCGTGTCTGACGGGCTGTCTGGCAATATATGTTGGCCACGCTTTATAGAAAAGCTCTGGTTGGGAGAACCTTTTTTCTGTTCAAACTCAACAACAAAATGTCTTGTCAACGTTTGAGCCTGACAGATGACAAACGACATCTGTAGCAGTATCAACATTACCATAAAGAGTGAGTGTTTAATGATTCTATCCTTGCGTTCACGTTTACAGAAAAGAAGGATAGATCAAGAAAAAAAATGTGTTTCCTACCAAAAAGCTCTTTGTAGGGGACAATTTCGTAACGAATCTTGATATAAAAGACACCATCCATTTAACGACCATTCTGGCAATATCATCAAGCTCCATGCCACTCCGGTCGAAGAAGCGCTTGAGACGTTAACGCGCGGAGTCGGTCTCGGTGCCCCATAGTTGGGGCAGTACGGGACAGGTTGACTGAACCCATCTGGATGAGACCAAAAATAACCAGCGTAATTAAGGTCAATACGGGATTGATGCCAGCCAAGAGGGGTTTTAAGGTGCTTTGTCTCGAAATTGTCCCCTACAGAGCAAGAAACTTTTGTTAAAAATCAAAGTCAGCGCCGGGAAACACCTCATGAAAGGGCTGGAGTCAGATCAAAGACCAGGGGCATCATTACGGTCCAGAGCAACAGGCTTGGGTTTTTGATGCACTTTTTTGTGATTCGACAGTGCTTGAACATTCTTGCAGACCTTCCCGCATGGCTGCTGCTGGCCATCTTCCCTGACCACTGTCACGTCACAAGCTTTCTGACTGCTGTGGAATTTGCTTTTGTGATCTGACAGACTTTTGGCATCCTTGCAAACCTTTACGCATGGTCGCAGCTTGCCATCCTCCCCAACCACTTTCCTGTCGCAGGCTTTTGGCCCGGTGTGGGTTTTTGATCTGTGATCTGCCAAGGCACGAGCATTCTGGCAGACTTTCCCGCATGCCCGTTGATGACCATCCTCTCCGACTACTGTCTTGTTGCAGGTTTTGCGCCCTGTGTGATACCTGCTTTTGTGAGACGCCAGAGCTTTTCTATTCTTACAGACCTTGCCGCATGGCCGCGGCTGGTCATCCTTACCGACCACGCTCATGACACAGGTTTGTTTTCCGCAGTGTTCTTTTCTTTTGTGATCACCGAGGGCTATAGTGCCCAGGCAGGCTTTCCCGCATGGCCGTTGCTGACCATCCTCCCCGAGCACGCTCACGGTACAGGTTGTTTGCCGGATGTGCGCTCTTCTCGTGTGATCCTTCAGGGCGCGAGCGTTTTTGCTGAACGTCCCGCATGGTCGCATCTGGCCATCCTTCCCGAGCATAATCACACCGCAGGTTTGTGGCCCGGTATGGTCTCTTTTTTTATGATCCCGCAAGGCGTAAACATTCCTGAGAACCTTCCCGCATGGTCGCAGCTGGCCATCCTCTCCGAACACTGTTTCGTCACAGGTTAGTGGTTTGCTATGGGCGTTTCTTTTGTGATCCCCCAGGGCTTGAGTATTTTTGCAGGTCTTCCGGCATGGCCACAACTGACCATCCTTCCCGGCAATGATCACATTGCAGGTTCTTGACCTGCCGCCGACATTTCGTTTGTGATGCGACAGTGTTCGTCGGCAAGGTGTCTTTGTTAATTCAGCAGTCTCGTGTGTTATCAGGGCTTGTGCTGTGTCTGCCCGGGAAAGATGAGATTGGGTCTGACCCAATTGGGATGATTCGGTGGTTGTTTGTCCTGTTTCTGAAGTCACCACTGGGGGAGTGGACTGGGGAAATGTAAAAGAAATCCCGATTTCTTCGAGAAGTTCAGGTAAATAGAACGACTCGGAAGTCTCCGTTGTACAGCCGTACACCGTGCTCGATGAGTGCTGGGAATATGTGGTGTTTACAGGATCAACATAGCCTAAGCAACGAAGACAGCGTCCATTGGCCGAATGGGGGCATGAGCTTCGTCCGGGTGTTGTTTCTGTATGAACCGTCGAACTGTCTGCGGAATTAAGCGACCATTCAGTGAGCTGTCTACAGTCGGGTGAGAGTCGGAATCGACAAATACCATAACAGGGAAAGACGAAACAATTTAAGTCCAGGGTATGTAGAGGTTTTTGAGGGCCTCCGTTGCCGCCGCCTGAGTCAGAATAGAAGAGGCTAATGAAATAGCCTGCAGGTTCGGCGGCTCCCGGGGCTCGCTGCCCCGATGGTTCTAATGCCCGGGCTTGTGGTTGGTCTTGTCTATAGCCCGACATAGTAATGATTGTCACAAACGAATGATCCCCCGGTGTCAGCACAGGTCTTGCCTCTTGTTGTTCCATCGGTTTAAACAGCGGTGAATCTGGGCTCCAATAGCTTCTTAAAAGCCAACCGACAGCAACAAACACTTCAACAGGAGTCCGTGAATAAAGGCTGGAGCTCAGAGCGGCGTTTTTGATCAGGATCGGTTCGCAACCGGCCAGTAGATGGGTTGTGTAGAACCATGGCCATGCAATCGACTTAATAATGGTTGTTTTTACTCCGCAGCCGCTCAGTCTGTGCGGTTGGTCGTCAGGCGGCGAATCTGATCCCGGATCGACGTTGGTGCCGTCAATGTCTGACTGATTGTCCGGCAACGTATACCGGTCACGCTTTATAGAAAAGCTCTGGTTTGGAGAATCTGTTTTCTGTTCAAACTCGACAACAAAATGTCTTGTCAACGATTGAGCCTTGTTGGTGACAGGCAACAGGATGAGCAGCAAAAGCAGTGTTGCAGAGAGTAAATGTTTAATCATTCTATCCTTGCGTTCTGGTTTACTGAGCAAGGATAGATCAAGAGAATAAGCGTGTTTTTCTGTTAAAGGCCTTATTATATAAAACCATTGAAGTGTTAATGCATTCGTTGGCGAACCCGGACAGCGTGATCACGAGTCATCTCGCGGATAGATGGATCTCTTTGGGCGCTCTTTTAGACGAGCAGTGCCTTTTTGTATTTCTATTCATGGGGTATTAGATCAATTGTTACTCACACTTTCTTTTTGGGGGCTGTGGTCACTGTCCTTATTCACACCACAAAGCTTGCGTTTTCGATGTATTTTTCTGTGATCCGTCAGGGCTCTGGAATTTTTGCAAACCTTTCCGCATGGCCACTGCTTGCCATCGACTCCGACCACTTTTACGTCACAGGTTTGTTGGCTGGTGTGGTTACTTCTTTTGTGATCCGACAGGGCTTGAGCATTCCTGTAGACTTTTCCGCATCGTCTCAACAGACCATCTTCCCCGAACACCGCCACTTTACAGACTTGTCGCTCGGTGTGGTCTTTTCTTTTGTGATCCGACAAGGCTCTGCTACTACTGCAGACCGTATCGCACGGGTGCATCACGCCATCCGCTCCGATTACTGTTTTGACGCAGATTTGTTGTCCGCTGTGCTCTCTTCTTTTGTGATCCGTCAGAGTGCCAGCATTCTTGCAGACCATTCCGCAAGGTCGCGGCTTACCATCCTTCCCGACCACGTTATCGACACAGGTTCGTTGTCCACTATGGATTCTACTTTTGTGAGATGACAAAGATAGAGCGTTCTTGAAGGTTATTCCACATAGCTGCCGCTGGCCATCCTTACCGACCATAGTAAACTGACAGATTAGTCGTCCGCTGTGGTCTTTCCTTCTGTGATCCGCCAGGGCTCCACTATTCTTGCAAGTCTTTCCGCATAGCCGGGTCTGACCTTTTTCCCCGACTACGATCAAGGTACAGGTTTTTTGCTTGCTGTTGCAGTTGCTTTTACAATCCAACAGGGTTTGTTGGCGATCTGTCGATCCGAACATAACATTCTTAGTGGCACCAGAGGCCTGTACCGGGGCTGTCTGGGAAAGATGAGGTTGGCTCTGACCGAATTGGGATGGCTCAGTGGTTGTTTGTGTTTCTGAAGTCCAAAATGGGTGTATAAGCGTGTCAGAATTAGAAGAGATCCCGTCCCCTTCCTGAAGATCAGGTAAATAGAGTGGCCCGGAAGTATCCATTGTAAAGGCGCCCACCGTGCTCAATGGGTCTTGGGAATATCTGGGGTATAAAGGATAAGCATGGCTTGAGTAAAGAAAACAGTCTCCATCGAACGGATGTGGGCGTGAGCCTTGTCCGGGTGTGACTCCTGTCGAACTTTCTGCGGAATTCAGCGACCATTTAGCGAGCTTTCTGCTACCGGATGACGGTCGGAATTGGCAGACGCCACGACAGGGGTGGACGAAACAATTTAAATCCAAAGTATGTGAGTGTTCCTGAGGGCCTCCGATGCCGCCGCCAGAGCCAGAATAAAGGAGGGCAGTGAAAGAGCCCGTAGGGTGAATGTTGGTTGCAGGGGCTTGCAGGCCGGATAATTCTGATGTTTGGTCTTTTTGTTGGTCATGCCCAGAGCCATGCACCATAGTGATGATGGCAAACGGTTTATCCTGACTCGTTTCTTGTTGTTCAATCGTGTTAAGAAATGATGAAATGGGCTTCCAATGGTTTTTTAAAAGCCACCCAACAGCGACAACCGCCTCTAAAGGAAACCATGAATAAGGGATGAGGCACAGGGGAGACTCTTTGGTGGTCAGGCTCAGTTCGTAACCAACCAGTAGATGAGTGGCATAAATTAATTGCCGCAAAATTGACTCAGTCAAGGTCGTTCTTACCCCATAACCGCCGGGTCTCTGTGATTTGACATCAGGGGGAGAGTCCGTTCCTGCATTGCCGCTTGTGTTGGTAATATCTGGTGGTGTGCCCGGAAAAGTAAGCCGACCACGTTTTATAGAAATGCTCTGGGATGAAGAATTTGCTTTCTGTTCAAACTCGACAATAAAATGTTCTGTCATTGGTTGGGCCTGACAGACGACAGCCAGGGTCAATAGCAGTGACAGTGCCGTTAAGAGTATATGTCTAATGATTCTGTCCTTGCATTCTGGTTTACAGAGAGGAAGGATAGACCATCTCATTAAAGAGCAGTTGTCAGATCAAGGGCTGAGGTCACGGTTATTGTTTTGATCAACAGGCTTGCGTTTTCGATGTATTCTTTTGTGATTCATCAGAGATAGAATGTTATTGCAGACCGCCCCGCACGGCCGTGACTGGCCATCTTGCCCGGTTACAATCTCGTCACAGGTTTGTTGATAGGTGTGGGCTTTTCTTTTGTGGTGATACAAGGCCTGGGCATGCTTGAATACTATCCCGCATAGCCGGTGCTGACCATCTTTCCAAAGCACCTTCAGATTACAGGTTTGTTGTCCGGTGTGGTATCTGCTTTTGTGGGATGACAGCGCCTGGGCATGCTTTAAGACCTTCCCGCATGACCGCTGCTGACCGTCTTCATCGACCATGATCACGTTACAGGTTCGTTGGCCGCTGTGGGCGTTTCTTTTGTGACTCGCCAGGGTTTTAGCACTTCTGAGGACCATTCCGCATGGTCGCTGCTGGCCATCTTCACCGATCACGGGCGCGTAACAGGTTTGTTGCTCACTGTGGCTGGCTCGTTTGTGATCCGACAGAGCGCAGGTATTCAAACAGACCTTGCCGCATGGTCGTGGCTGGCCGTCTTCGCCGATCAATATCACCTGACAGATTTTTTTTCTGCTGTGGGCTCTGCTTTTGTGAGACGAGAGGGTTTTAGAATTCTTGCAGACCCTGCCGCATGGTCGCGGCTGCCCATCCTCCCCCATCTCTGTCACCATACAGGTTTGTGGCCCACTGTGATCTCTGCTTTTGTGATCCCACATAGTTTGAGCATTCTTGAAGACCCTCCCGCATGGGCGCTGCTGGCCGTCCTCCCAGACCACTGCCACGCAGGTCTTTTGCCCGCTGTGGAATCTGCTTTTATGGCATGACAGGGCTGGAGCATTCTTGAAGACTCTTCCGCATATTCGCTGCCGACCATCGTTGGTGACCACGGCCACGTCACAGGTTCGTTTCCTGGTGTCGCGGGCTGTTCTTCTTACACGAGCCGATAAGGTTACAGAACTCTTGCAGATCATGTCGGATGGCCGCAGCTGGCCATCTTCTGCGATCACTATCTGGTCACAGATGGTTTGCTCGACAGCTTCTGTGTTACGGTCCACCCTAAAGCCCACTGAGTCTGAGGCGACCCCGTCTGAGGCGACCCCGTCTGAGGAGACCCCGTCTGAGGAGACCCCGTCTGAGGAGACCCTGTCTGAGGCGACCCTGTCTGAGGCGACCCCTTCTAAGGTGTTCCCACCCATAGAGTTGCCGCCAGTGGTTGGGTTGCTACCTATGTCATAAGCTTGCGGCGGAAATAGTGGGTCTGAATCGTATTGGAGTTGAATAGCAGGGAGATCAACCAATACATCGAAAGGCGAGGTTTGTCGGGAATGTTCAATGTCCCAGTGACCTATGTCACTAAAGCAATGATCATCAGGCAAATTGGGGTATGAGCTTACATAAGAGTTCAGCAACCATTCACTGAGTTCGCTGCTCATGGACGATTGCGGGAATTGACAAATGCCATGACAGGGAAATACGAAACAATTCAAACCCAGGGTATGGTGGTGGTGTTGAGGGTCACCGTTACCGCCGCCGTAGTCAGTATTCAAGGTGCTGCTGAAAGAGCCTGCCGGGTGCAGTGGTGCTATTGCAGTGTCCTGAACGGATGATTTTGATGACTGCCCTTGTGACTGTTGTCCAGAACCCAACATCATAGTGATGCTCTCAAATGGTTGATTTCCCTGTGTCAGCATAGATGTTGCCTCTTGTCGTTCAGCCGGGCTAAGTAACGGGAAGTCGGGGTTCCAATGGCTTTTCAAAAGCCAACCAACAGCGACAACTAGTTCTATAAGTACCCATGAATAAGGAGAGCTTAGAGGGGTTTCCTTCGTTGTCAGGTTCAGTTCGTAGGCAATTAGCAGATGAGTAGTGTAAGACCATTGCCAGGGAAGCGACTCAATAGTGGTCGTTTTTACCTCGTAACCGTCTGGTCTGTGTCGTTTGTCATCAGGAAGAGAGGCTGACTTTTCAGAGCCGTTTGTATCGGTAATGTCTGACGAGTTGACTGGCAACGCGCGGCGCTCAAGCTTTATAGAAAAGCCTTGGTTTTGGGAAGTTGCATTCTGTTCAAGATCGACTACAAAACGTTCTGTTAACGCTTGGGCCTGACAGGCGACAGATAACGTCAGTAAATGCAATAGCATTATTGCAAAGAGAGATTGTTTAATAATTCTATCCTTACTTTTTGACTTACAGAAGGCAAGGATAGATCAATAAAATGAGTGTGTTTTCTGTCAAGGACCTAATCTTCTGTAGGGGAGGATTTCGTAAGGAATTGCCAGTGGAAGATTGATTTGAGTGAACTTCGGGTGCCATCCAGTAAACGACCATTCTGGCAATATCATCAAGCTCCATGCCACTCCGGGCGAAGAAGCGC
>NZ_JAHHPQ010000078.1:0-5211 GCF_024606245.1 Endozoicomonas sp. SESOKO2 | reverse complement strand
ACCAAT
This sequence comes from Endozoicomonas sp. SESOKO2, assembly GCF_024606245.1. Lineage (NCBI taxonomy): Bacteria > Pseudomonadati > Pseudomonadota > Gammaproteobacteria > Oceanospirillales > Endozoicomonadaceae > Endozoicomonas > Endozoicomonas sp. SESOKO2. Next base: position 5,205 of record NZ_JAHHPQ010000078.1, on the reverse strand, counting down.
TTATTGCAACCGCAGTAGGACAGCCTTAAGTCCGACAGGCTGCTAGAAGCTCACTGTCATGGCCTTCTCCTTCCGGGCAAGGCCATTCCGATCTTATACTCCCCGAACAGGATGTTCGTTGGGAGGACTTTAATAGGCCGCCACAACCCCACGCACAGTAAACTCATCCCGGATCAAATCAAGCTGTTCTCTGCTGGGGGGAGTCACTTTTTCCAATTCATAAGTGTCGTTTAATAAATCCCACTTATGAACCCCCAGACTGTGATAAGGCAATATCTCAACCTTCTCAACGTTTTTCATGGGTTCGATAAACTCAGCTAACATTCGAGCATATTGAGGTTCGACTGTGTAACCATCGACTACGACGTAACGAATCCAGACAGGCTTGTTAATCTCGGCCAGATATCGAGCAAAGTCGCGGGTATGACTGCCGGTGACATAGGTCAGCTTATGATGCATCTCTTCATCCATATGCTTGATATCCAGGAGCACCAGATCGGTATTATTTAACAGGCGGATTACATCATCGTTAATGTGTTTGGCAAAGCCGTTAGTATCAAGACAGGTATGAATGCCTTCCTTACGACACTCATCAAACAGTTCAGCAACGAACTCTGCCTGCAAAACAGGCTCACCGCCGGTAACGGTCACCCCACCAGAAAGAAAGCTTTTAACTTTTTTGATTTCCCGAAACACTTCTTTGTGGCTTTTCAGCTCCCCGCCTTCACGAAGATTCCAGGTATCCCGGTTGTGACAATAACGGCATCTCATCAGGCAGCCCTGCATAAAGACCAGGTAACGGATACCCGGACCGTCGACAGTTCCAAATGAATCCAGAGAGTGAACACGTCCAATTGCCATAAATGACCCCAACTCAAACAGACAAATACCTGATATGCAGCCCTTGGGAAGATTCAATTTTCAGAATAAAAATATCCTACAAACAAGGCCGGCAAAGTGCCGGCCTCTGTCACTTAATGCCCGGAAGGTCTAAAGGGTTGCTGTAAAGGTACGGGCAATGACATCTCTTTGCTGCTCGGGAGTCAAAGAGTTGAAACGCACGGCGTAACCTGACACGCGAATGGTCAGAGAAGGATACTTGTCTGGATTTTCTACAGCATCTTCCAGCATTTCACGGTTAAGGACGTTCACGTTCAGGTGCTGTCCTCCCTCCCGACCAACTTCATGATGGAAATAACCATCCATCAAGCCGACCAAATTGCGACGACGGCCATCTCCATCTTTGCCCAATGCTTTAGGGACGATAGAGAAGGTGTAGGAAATACCATCTTTAGCATAAGAGAATGGCAGCTTGGCGACAGAACTCAAAGACGCTATCGCACCACTGGTATCACGACCATGCATTGGGTTAGCGCCCGGGCCAAACGGTTGACCTGCACGACGACCGTCTGGCGTATTGCCAGTCTTCTTACCGTATACCACGTTGGAAGTAATGGTCAGAATAGACTGGGTTGGGATCGCATTACGATAAGTTTTGTGTGAAGCCACTTTTTTCATGAAAGTTTCTACCAGCTCACAGGCAATCGCATCAACACGCTCTTCGTTGTTCCCGAACTTGGGGTAATCGCCTTCGATCTCAAAGTCTATCGCCAGACCGTCTTCGTCACGAACCGGCTTAACCCTGGCATACTTGATCGCTGACAAAGAGTCTGCCGCAACAGACAAACCCGCAATACCGGTGGCCATGGTACGAACCACATCACGGTCATGAAGCGCCATCTGAGACGCCTCATAGGAGTACTTATCATGCATGTAGTGAATAGCATTCAGAGCCGTGACGTACTGAGTCGCCAGCCAATCCATTAAATGATCCATGCTCGCGTAAACAGTGTCGTAATCCAAAACGTCATCCGTAATTGGGGGAACCTTCGGGCCTATCTGAGCCTTCAGCTTCTCATCCACACCACCATTAATGGCGTACAGCAGAGTTTTGGCCAGATTGGCACGAGCACCAAAGAACTGCATCTGCTTACCCACAATCATCGGCGATACACAGCAGGCAATGGCATAATCATCACTGTCCATGTCAGGACGCATCAGATCGTCATTCTCGTATTGAATGGAGCTGGTATCAATGGATACCCTGGCACAGAATTCCTTAAAACCCCGGGGCAGAGCCTCAGACCAGAGCACCGTAATGTTAGGCTCTGGTGATGGACCCATGGTGTAAAGCGTATGCAAGAACCGGAAGCTGTTCTTGGTGACCAGCGTACGACCATCCAGACCCATACCACCAATAGATTCTGTCGCCCATATGGGATCGCCGGAGAACAGTTCGTCGTACTCTGGCGTACGCAGGAAACGAACCATACGCAGTTTCATCACGAAGTGGTCGATCAGTTCCTGGGCATCAACTTCAGTGATCTTGCCAGTTTCCAAGTCACGCTGGATATAAATGTCCAGGAAAGTAGCTGTACGTCCCAGAGACATGGCCGCACCATTCTGGGATTTAACAGCCGCGAGGTAACCAAAGTAAGTCCATTGAACCGCCTCCCGGGCTGTTATTGCTGGCTGACTGATATCACAGCCATAGTCGGCAGCCATCTCTTTTATCTGCATCAGGGCACGGATCTGTTCCATGATCTCTTCACGCAGTTGAAGGGTCTGCTCCAGATTCTCTCCGGATTCCAGCGTAGAATCCAGCTCGCTATGTTGTACTTTCTTGTCTTCTACAAGACGATCAATACCGTACAATGCTATACGTCGGTAGTCACCTATAATACGTCCGCGACCGTAGGCATCTGGAAGACCGGTAATTACACCGGACTTACGGCAGTTTCGGATAGAAGGCGTGTAAACGTCAAATACACCAGCATTATGGGTTTTCCGGTACTCAGTGAAGATCTTCTTCACCATGGGATCCAGCATCTTTCCATATACTTTACAGGAAGTTTCCACCATGCGAATACCACCATTGGCAATCATACCCCTCTTAAGAGGCTTATCAGTCTGCAGACCAACAATCTTCTCGAGATCTTTTTGTATGTATCCGGCCTGGTGTGAAGTAATAGTTGAAGGCAGGTCGTGATCAAAATCGATGGGGGCATGTGTGCGGTTCTCTTCCTTGATACCCTCCATAACATCGTCCCAGAGTCGACTGGTGGCTTCGGTGGCGTCGGCAAGAAAGTCGTCCCCTCCTTCATAGGGGGTGTAGTTCTTCTGGAGGAAATCCCGGACATTGATGCTTTCAGTCCACTCACCCCGGGCAAATCCCGCCCATCCTGCTGGTAGGTCTTTGGCTTGTGCGCTCATTGATGGCAACTCCTCGTGTTTGAAAATCCGTGAAGAAAGAGTTGATGTGACAGGAGAATTGTCACATCGAAATATAAATAACTCCGGGTGATTCAAAACGTTTTTCGTCCATCCCGGATAAAAACTTCTCAGAACAAATCAGTCATCAGAAAACCTGGCTCATGACAAGCCGCACCACCCAAGCCATGAAGGAGACCCTATAACTTTTACAGAACCCATCATCATGGCAAAAGTAACCATTTGGGCAAACAGAAAGGGAATGACTATCTGTCTCGAGCCTCATCAAAAACCGACCTCGACCTGATATATAACGACAACCAACCTACACAGCGGCATCATTACGACAGTCTTTCTGTTCGATAAAAACTGCTGCTCACTGAATTACAAAATATATTAACTAAACACTTCCCACTATAGTGTCCAATACTTATTAAGATATCAATCGAACGCTTGCCTCCCTGGTAACAACTTATACGACCACAAACAACTTTATGAATGACAAGGTAGCATATCTTTACACAAAACAGCTTAATCAGAACATAACAATCAAATGCAAAAAAAAACAAACTTACCCATACAGAGTTATTTCTAAAATTTATTCATATATAGGATTTATAGCTATATAATCAAATCAACTTTAGAGCTGCTAATTTGTTAATATAATCGTTTTTAAAATCCAATTTAATTAATTAGTTATTAACAAATTTTCAAAATGCAAAAATATTATTTAAATAAACAACCTTAAAAACCACCGACTGCTATCCTTCCCTCCAAACATTGATGCGCCGTAGTAGAAGTTTCATATCAACCCCGGCCATACACATGGCCATAAGACTGATGCAACGTTAACAAAACGATCCAACACTCCATTTCCAGCTTCTGGATAACGCCTTGTTTATTTAGGTATTGTTACCTATACATGGGCTAGTGGAGATTTAATATCATCGTCTTATAAATAAACAAACCAATCTTTCCGGGACGAATCTCCTCTGGAGACAGTAATGAGCAAATATATTTACGCCACTGTTTATGAGCAGTTTACCGGCTTGAAACCACCTGAGCCAAAGTCGCACAAACCTCGCAGGAGAAGAGGCTATGGTCATCCTTATAGAATGCGTTTGAACATGCAGGAATCGGAAGACCAGAATCAGGATTCACCGTCTGGTGAGAGTAATCACTTTAATGATAATGAGCTTGATTTTCAGTCTGAGCCAAACAGACAACCTTTAACTCAACATCAACGACACCAAAATTACTCAATCAGAACGACACCTCAAAAACCAATTGAGTGCCAAAGCATCATTGAAGAGCAAAAAACGACGTGCTCACCCAAAGTGACCTATAAAAAACGTCGTCACTACGAACCCGCTGCTGGTAACGGAAGCGGAGATTCAGCCAGCCTATAAAGGCTGCCAGCTTCCCGGAATCACATCATAAACTAATTGCCCGTAATGTTTTTTACGGGCAGTTTTTTATGAGTTGTTATTTAGAGCCACCATAATCGTGATAAATCTCCACAAAATCTGTTCATAAACAGGTCTTTTTCTTACCAACCTAATTTCCAGCACAGACGAGTGAGAGCTTGATTTGAGCATCGCCTACCTTTTCCAGGCATAAGAAAAAGCGTTTTATTAATTAAAAAGGTCTGGACTTCAGATAACACTCACAATATGAAATCTTTATTTCCTAACTCTGACCTATCATTTCTGAAGACAACATAAGTTCAGCAGAGTTATGCTTGCAGGCTACCGGAATATTCCAGACTGCGGCAATTCTCAGTGACGCTTTCGCATCTGGATCATGAGGTTGTGACTCAAAAAGTCCCAGTGGGTGCGATCCAGACAGACAACCCAGTTCCCTTCGCGCACCATCCAGTCAACGACCATTCTGGCAATATCATCAAGCTCCATGCCACTCCGGGCGAAGAAGCGC